>NZ_KV788938.1:0-24672 GCF_001807385.1 Brachybacterium sp. HMSC06H03
GGTGCGCAGGTCGCCGGCGGCGACCCCCTCCCCCGCGTCGTGCAGCAGCACGCGCACGCCGGAGACGTCCTGGGCGCTGTCGACCAGGCGGCCCGCCTCGGCCTGCAGCTGCTGGCCGCGGAGCGTCGCGAGCTGCTTCTCCATGTCCCTCATCCGCTGGGTGAGAGAGCGGACGCGCTCGGGCAGCTCCTCGGCGGAGCCGACCTTCAGCATCTCGGAGAGCTGGGAGACCAGGGCGTGGGACTTGGCCTGGTGACGGTAGGCGGACAGGCCGACGAGCGCGTCGACGCGGCGCACGCCCGAGCCGATCGAGGCCTCGCCCATCAGCTGGACGGTGCCGATCGCGCCGGTGCTCGCGACGTGGGTGCCGCCGCAGAGCTCGCGGGACCAGTCCCCGCCGATGGAGACGACGCGCACGATGTCGCCGTACTTCTCGCCGAACAGCGCCTGGGCGCCGAGCGCCCTCGCCTCGTCGATCGGCATCTGCTCATCGGTGACGGAGAGCTCCTCCTGCAGCAGGGTGTTGACGCGGCCCTCGATCTGCTCGAGCACGGACTTCGGCACGGCCTGGCCGTAGCGGAAGTCGAAGCGCATCCGGCCGGGCGAGTTCTCGGAGCCGGCCTGGGTCGCACCGTGGCCGAGCTCCTCGCGCAGGGACTCGTGGACCATGTGCGTGGCGGTGTGGGCGCGGGCGATCGCCCCGCGTCGGTCGCGGTCGATGGACGCGATGGCGGAGACGCCGGGGGCGAGCTCGCCCTCGACGAGGCGGCCGCGGTGGACGATCAGGCCCTTCACCGGCTTCTGCACGTCGTCGACCTCGACCAGGCCGCCGCCGGTCAGGGCGATGCTGCCCTGGTCGGCGAGCTGGCCGCCGGACTCGGCGTAGAACGGGGTCGAGGCGAGCACGACCTCGACCTGCGCGGGCGCCTGGACGGAGTCGACGAGCGCGCCGTCGACGAGCACGGACTCGACGGTGGTGGCGACGGTGTCCTCGGTGTAGCCGAGGAACGGGACCTCGCCGCCGCGCTCGGAGAGCAGACGGTTGTACAGCCCGGTGTCGGTGTGGCCGGTCTTCTTCGCGGCCGCGTCGGCGCGGGCGCGCTCGCGCTGCTCCTGCATCGCGGAGCGGAAGGCGTCCTCGTCGACCTGGAGCCCGACCTCGGCGGCCATCTCCATGGTCAGGTCGATCGGGAAGCCGTAGGTGTCGTGGAGCTTGAACGCCTCGTCGCCGGGCAGCACGCGCCCGCCGTCGGCCGCAGCGCTCTTCGCGACCTGGTCGAAGATCGCGGTGCCGGTCTCGAGCGTGCGTCGGAAGGTCTCCTCCTCCGCGTAGACGATCTCGGCGATCCGCGGGAAGTCCGCCTCGAGCTCCGGGTAGGACTCGGCCATGAGGTCCTTGGAGATCGGCAGCAGGTGCGGCATCGACGGCTCGGCGTAGCCCAGCAGGCGCAGGGAGCGCACGGCGCGACGGATGAGGCGGCGCAGCACGTAGCCGCGGCCCTCGTTGCCGGGACGCACGCCGTCACCGACGAGCATCAGCGCGCTGCGCACGTGGTCGCCGATGATGCGCAGGTGGACGTCGTCCTCCGCGTCCGCGCCGTAGCGGCGACCGGAGAGCTCCTGCGCCTTCTCGATGACGGGGAAGATCTGGTCGATCTCGTACATGTTCTGCTTGCCCTGCAGCAGGTAGGCGAGACGCTCGACGCCGAGACCGGTGTCGATCGCCTTCTGGTCGAGCTCGCCGAGCAGCTCGTAGTCCTTGCCCTTGCCCGGGCCGCGCAGGAACTGGTCGAAGACGAGGTTCCAGATCTCGAGATAGCGGTCCTCGGCGCGCTCGTCGCCGGGCCACTGGGGCAGGCGGCCGGTGGGGGCGTCGGGGCCGTACTCCGGGCCGCGGTCGTAGTACCACTCGCCGGTGGAGCCGGCGGGGCCGGGCTGGCCGGTGTCCCAGCAGCTCTCCTCCCAGGGCAGCTGCACGATCCGCGCGGGGTCCAGGCCGATGACCTGCACGAGGTGGTCGTAGGACTCCTGGTCCTGCTCCCACAGGGTGATCCAGAGCCGCTCGGGCTCGAGGCCGAAGCCGCCGTCGTCGACGGAGGAGGTCAGCAGCTCCCAGGAGAAGTCGATCGCACCGGTCTTGAAGTAGTCGCCGAACGAGAAGTTCCCGGCCATCTGGAAGAACGTGCCGTGGCGGGTGGTGCGCCCGACGTTCTCGATGTCGTTGGTGCGGATGCACTTCTGCACGCTCACCGCACGGTCGTAGGGCGCCATCTCGGTGCCGACGATGTACGGGATGAACGGGACCATGCCGGCGATCGTGAAGAGGATCGAGGGGTCGTTCGAGACCAGCGAGGTGCTGGGCACGACCTCGTGCGCCTTCTTCTCGAAGTGGGCGAGGAACCGCCGGTGGATCTCGGAGGTGCGCATGGGTGCGGGATGTCCTTCCTGGAGCCGCGTCGGCGGCGCGGCGGGATGCTGTGGGGCGGACGGCCGTGGTGCGGCCGGCACTGCGGACACGAAGGCCCCGGTCAGGGTACCGGAGTACACCCGCCGGGGCCTGTCGCGCCGCGGAGAGGAGAGGTCAGCGCGCGTAGTACTCGACGACCATCTGGACGTCGACCGTGACGGGGACCTCGGCGCGCTTGGGGCGCGAGACGAGCTGGGCCTTCAGCTCGGGCAGCTCGACGGAGAGGTAGGAGGGGACCGACGCGAGCACGTCGGAGTTCCCGCCCTCGGCGGCGATCTGGAAGGGCTCCATGGCCTGCGACTTCGGCTTGACCTGAATGGTCTGGCCGGGCGCGACGCGGAAGGAGGGGCGGTCCACCAGCTGGCCGTCGACCAGGATGTGGCGGTGCACGACGGCCTGGCGGGCCTGGAGGATGGTGCGGGCGAAGCCGGCGCGCAGGACGAGCGCGTCCAGGCGCATCTCCAGCAGCTCGACCATCGACTCGCCGGTCAGGCCCGGCTGCTTCTTGGCGTCCAGGTAGGCGCGGTGCATCTGCTTCTCGCGGAGGGCGTACTGCGCGCGCAGACGCTGCTTCTCCTTGAGGCGGACCGCGTAGTCGGACTCGGTGCGGCGACGGGCGCGGCCGTGCTCGCCCGGGGGGTACGGGCGCTTCTCGAAGTACTTGACCGACTTCGGGGTGAGCGGGAGCCCGAGGGCTCGGGACAGACGCGCCTGGCGGCGCGCACGGGTGACGTTGGTCACGAGGTATACCTCTTGTTCGCGTGTGGTGAATCCAGTCTTGCAGCCGCGGATTCAGCGACCGACTCTACCGCACGCCCCCGTCCGGGTCCATGTCCGACGGGGCTGGTCACACCAGGCTTCCTGTGCAGTGCCTCACGCGCCCGCGCCGGGCGGGGGCGGAGCCTGGTCCAGGATGCGCCGCAGCGCCTCGACCCGGCGGCTCGTGACCTCCTCGTGCCCGTGGCCCTTGGGGTGGTAGTAGCGGGTGCCGACGAGGTCGTCGGGCGCGTACTGCTGGGCGACCACGGCGTGCGGGGCGTCATGGGCGTACTGGTACTCGACCCCGTGCCCGAGCTTCTTCGCTCCCGAGTAGTGGGCATCGCGCAGATGGGCGGGAACGCCCTGGCCCTTTCCGGCGCGGACGTCCGCGATCGCGGCGTCCAGCGCCTTGTAGGAGGCGTTGGACTTCGGGGCGGTGGCGATGTGGACGACGGCCTGGGCGAGCGGTATGCGCCCCTCGGGCATGCCGAGCATCTGCACGGCCTGCATCGCCGAGACCGCGACCTGCAGCGCGGCGGGGTCGGCCATGCCCACCTCCTCGCTCGCGGCGATCACGACGCGTCGGGCGATGAAGCGGGGGTCCTCCCCCGCCTCGATCATGCGGGCGAGGTAGTGGAGGGAGGCGTCGACGTCGCTGCCGCGCATGGACTTGATGAAGGCGCTGGTGACGTCGTAGTGCTGGTCGCCGCCGCGGTCGTAGCGCAGCGCGGCCCGGTTCACGGCCTGGGAGAGGGTGGCCGCGTCGATCTCCTTGGACTCCTTCATCAGGGCCGCGGCGGCGGCCGCCTCGAGGGAGGTGAGGATCTTGCGGGCGTCCCCGCCGCCGAGCCGCAGCAGCGCCTCGCGGGCATCGCCCGTGAGGGTGACGGCGCCGCCGAGCCCTCGCTCGTCGGTGAGCGCCCGGTCCACGAGGGTGTCGAGGTCCTCCCGCGCGAGCGGCTCGAGGGTGAGCACGATCGAGCGCGACAGCAGCGGGGAGATCACCGAGAAGTAGGGGTTCTCGGTGGTCGCGGCGACGAGGGTGACCCAGCGGTTCTCGACGCTCGGCAGCAGCGCGTCCTGCTGCGACTTCGAGAAGCGGTGGACCTCGTCCACGAAGAGGACGGTCTCGCGGCCGACGGTGCGCAGCCGGGAGCGGGCCTGGTCCACCACGTCGCGGATGTCCTTGACCCCGGCGAGGACGGCGGAGACCTCGACGAACTCGCGGTCGCCCGACTGCGCGACGACATAGGCGAGGGTCGTCTTGCCGGTGCCGGGCGGTCCCCACAGGATCACGGAGCTCGGCGCGGTGCGCGAGTCGTCGGTGGAGACCAGGCGGCGCAGCGGGCTGCCGGGCTCCAGCGCCGCGTGCTGGCCGACGATCTCCTCGAGGGTGCGGGGGCGCATCCGCACCGCGAGCGGGGCGCGGTGGTCGACGTTGCGGTCCGACAGGGTGCGCGGCGCGGGCGCATCACCGCCCAGCGAGAAGAGGTCCTCGTCCATCCCTCCAGGGTAGGCCCGGCGTCCGTGCGGGGAGGGCCTCGCCTGCGGTGACTCCCGTGACGGCAGGGCTCAGCGGCGCAGGGCGCGCGCGATCCGGCCGGGCCAGGACGGGCCCTCGTAGATGAAGGCGGTGTAGCCCTGGACGAGGTCGGCGCCGGCGGCGAGCCGCTCGCGGACGTCCTCGGCGGTGGTCACGCCGCCGCAGCTGATGACCACGGCCTCCTCCCCCAGCTCGGCGCGGAGCAGTCGGAGGATCTCGAGGGAGCGGCGGGCCAGCAGCGGGCCGGAGAGCCCGCCGGCGCCGATCCGCGCGATCTCGGCGCGGTCGGCGCACAGCTCCTCGGGCCGCGAGATGGTGGTGTTGGTCGCGATGACGCCGGCGAGCCCCACCTCGGCGGCGAGGCGGGCCACCGCCGTGACGTCGGCGTCGTGGAGGTCGGGGGCGATCTTCACCAGCACCGGCACCTCGCGGCGCAGACGACGGGCGGCGCTGCGGCTCTCGTCGACGACGGCCTCGAGGATCGGGCGGAGCATCTCGACGCTCTGCAGGTCGCGCAGCCCCGGGGTGTTGGGGCTGGAGACGTTGATGGCGAGATAGGAGGCGTAGGGCGCGAGCAGACCGGCGGAGAAGCGGTAGTCCTCGGCCGCGTCCTCGAGCGCCGTGATCTTCGACTTGCCGATGTTCACGCCGATCACCGCGCGCTGGCCGCGCTCGGTGCGTCGGGCCGCGGCGAGGCGATGGGCGAGGGCCTGGGCGCCGTGGTTGTTGAAGCCCATGCGGTTGATCAGCGAGCGGTCCCCCACCAGGCGGAAGGAGCGCGGACGCGGATTGCCGGGCTGCGCCTTCGCGGTGACGGTGCCGACCTCGACATGCCCGAACCCGAGGTCGAGGAACGCGAGCGGGAGCTCCCCGTCCTTGTCGAGACCCGCCGCGAGTCCGAGCGGGGAGGAGTGCTCCGCGTCGAGCACGCGACGACCGTTGCCCGCGGGCCGCATCGGGTCCGGCGTGCCCGTCGCGCGGCGCAGGAGACGCGGCGCGCCCGGGACCGAGTGCGCGAGCGACAGCGCCCGCAGGGTCAGCAGGTGCGCCTGCTCGGGGTCGAGACGGGCGAGCACGTGACGGAACAGGACGTCGTAGGGCCCGCGACGGGCGGCGGTGTCGGTGGTCACGGGCATACGGTACGCGGTCCGGGCCCCGCTCCCCGGGTCCTACGGCTCTTCCGGACGCGCCGCAGGGATCCTCCGGCCGGGCCGCAGGGGCCCGATGGTCAGGTCTCGGGTCGCTTGCGGGCCCCGAGCAGCATGTAGACCAGCGCGAGCACGGGCAGCGCGAGCGGCACGTAGCCGTAGCCCTGGCCGTACACGCTCCACACGGTCGCCTCGGGGAACAGCACGGGGTCGAGCACGGTCAGGGTGCCGACGGCGAACACCCCGATCAGCTCGATCATGACGAGCACCCGGGCGACCCTCGAGCGCCGTCCGCCGCGCACCAGGGCGACGGTCACGGCGATGTAGGTCGCCGCCGCGAGCAGCGAGAGGGAGTAGGCCACCGGTGCGCGGTCGAAGTCCCGCAGCACCTGCACCAGGCTGCGCGCGGTCGCCGAGAGGGCGAAGATGCCGTAGACGGCGACGAGGACGATCTCGAAGCCGCGCCCGCCGCGGCTCCTGACCGCCGCGGGACCGCGTCCGTCGCGGTCCGCAGGGCGGTCGTCGGTGCGCGGTGCGGTCATGCGAAGCCTCCCGGCCAGATCTGGTGGATGCGCATCAGGAGCACGAGGGTCACCGCGCAGGTCACGGCGATCACCACGCTCCCCCAGCGCGTGCGCTCGAAGGCGCCGAGCCAGCCCCCGCCGACGACGAGCATCAGCCCGGTCAGCACGTACCCGTAGAGCGTCACCCGCTCGGGCGGCGGGCCTGCGGAGGTCGCATCGCGCACGCCGAGGGCGATGCCGAGCACGATCCAGCCGATCGCGGTCAGCGCCGCGGCGCCCAGCAGCACGAGGTCGGCGCTGAGATCCTTCGCGGCGTAGTAGATCGCGAGCGCGGCGGTCAGACCGCCCAGCACGGCGACCACGATGCTCAGCAGGCTCATCGGTGCGGCTCCCTCATCGTGCGGTCGGTCCTCCTCCACGGCCGCGGACGGTCGGCCGGGGCCGGGACCTACGATAGGCCCATGCCGATTCTGGAACTGACCGCTGAACCCTTCGTCGACGTCGCCGCCGACGTCCTCGTGCTCCCCCTGGTCGCCGGCGCGGGCGATGCCCCCGCCTCCGTCCCGGGAGCCCCCGAGATCTCCGAGGCCGTCGCGGGCCTCGCCCCCTCCGCCGCGCGCGGGGACCTGCACCGTCTGCCCTCCACCGGCCTCGCCGCCGCGACCACCCTGCTCCTCGTCGGCGTGGGCGAGGAGGATCTCTCCGCCGTCTCCGCCGAGGACCTCCGCCTCGCCGTCGGCGCCGCGACCCGCTCGCTGACCGGCGTCGGCCGCGCCGCGCTTGCCCTGCCCACCGCGTCCGACGCGCAGCGCGCCGCCGCCCTCGAGGGCGCCGCGCTCGGCGCCTATGCCTTCACCGCGCACAAGACCGGCACCGGACAGAAGGCCCCCAAGGGCGCCCTGGCCGAGATCGTCCTGCTCGCCGGCGAGGCCGGGACCGATGCCCTCGAGCCCGCGCTCGAGCGGGCCCGTGTGCTCTCCGGCTCCGTCGACCTCGTGCGCGACCTCGTGAACACCCCGCCGAACCTGCTGCCCCCGGCGGAGTTCGCCCGCCGCGCGGAGGAGCTCGTCGCCGACCTCCCGATCACGATGACCGTGCTGGACGAGGCCGCCCTCGCCGAGGGCGGCTACGGCGGCATCGTCGGCGTCGGCCAGGGCTCGACGCGCCCGCCGCGCCTGGTCCGCCTCGAGTACGCGCCCGCCGGGGCGAGCCGCTCGGTCTCGCTGGTGGGCAAGGGCATCACCTTCGACACCGGCGGCATCTCCCTGAAGCCGGCGGCCGGCATGGACGACATGACCTCGGACATGGCAGGCGCGGCGACCGTGCTCGGCGCGACCGTCGCCGCGGCCCGGCTCGGGCTGGACGTGAAGGTCACCACCTTCCTCGCCCTCGCCGAGAACATGCCCGGCGGCGGCGCCCAGCGCCCCGGCGACGTGGTCACCATGCGCGACGGCACCACCGTCGAGGTTCTCAACACCGACGCCGAGGGCCGCATGGTCATGGCCGACGCGCTCGTCGATGCCGTCGCCGAGGAGCCGGACCTGGTGATGGACGTCGCGACCCTCACCGGCGCGGCCGTGGTCGCGCTCGGCAAGCGCACCGGCGGCGTGATGGGAACCGAGACCGGCCGGTCGGCCGTGGTCGAGGCCGCCGAGCGCTCCGGCGAGCCCTTCTGGCCGCTGCCCTTCCCGCAGGAGCTGCGCGCCGACCTCACCGGTCGCGTCGCGGACCTGCGCAACATCGGCGAGCGTCCCGGCGGCGCGCTCTCGGCGGGCATCTTCCTCAAGGAGTTCGTGGGGTCGACCGAGTGGGCCCACCTGGACATCGCCGGCCCCGCCTTCGCCAGCGCACCGCTGGGCTACATGGGCAAGGGAGCCACCGGGATGAGCGTCCGCACCGTCCTGCAGGTCCTCGAGGACCACGCCGGGGCCGCGGGGGCGTGACGCTCGCCGCATCGACACCCTGACAGTTGCGCGCAACAGGTCCGCCCGGCGCCGCCCGGTGCCCTAGCATGGGGCACGCAGGCGGCGCCGTCGGCCATCCGGGTCCGAATGCGCCGCGGAACACCCAAGACACCGAGGAGCACACAGGTGGCGGACACAACCACTGACCAGTTCGACGTCGTGATCCTGGGCGGTGGCAGCGGCGGCTATGCGGCCGCGCTGCGCGGAGCCCAGCTCGGCCAGAAGATCGCCCTCGTGGAGAAGGACAAGCTCGGCGGCACCTGCCTGCACCGCGGCTGCGTCCCGACGAAGGCCCTGCTCCACGTCGGGGAGCTCGCCGACGCACCGTCCGAGGCCGCCGCCGCCGGCGTGGACCTCACCCTCAACGGCGTCGACGCCGCGAAGGTGCTCGGCTTCAAGGACAAGATCATCGGCCGCCTGTACAAGGGACTCCAGGGCCTGGTGAAGTCCCGCAAGATCGACTACGTCGAGGGCTTCGGCAAGCTCACCGGACCGAACACCGTCACGGTCGAGACCGAGTCCGGCACCCGCACCCTGACCGGCAAGAACGTCATCCTCGCCTCCGGCTCCTACTCGAAGACCCTCCCGGGCATCGACCTCGGCGGCCGCTTCCTCGACTCCGAGACGGCGCTGCAGCTGCCCGAGCTGCCGAAGAACCCGATCATCCTCGGCGGCGGCGTGATCGGCGTCGAGTTCGCCTCGGTGTGGAAGTCGCTCGGGGCGGAGTCCGTGACGATCGTGGAGGGCCTGCCCCACCTGGTCGCCAACGAGGACGAGGCGATCTCCAAGGCCCTCGAGCGGGCCTACAAGAAGCGCGGCATCGCCTTCTCCCTCGGCGTCTTCACCGAGAAGGCCGAGCAGACCGAGACCGGCGTCAAGGTCACGCTCGCCGACGGCAAGGTCTTCGAGGGCGACTACCTCCTGGTCGCCGTGGGCCGCGGCCCGAACACGTCCGGCATGGGCTACGAGGAGCAGGGCATCGAGATGGATCGCGGCTTCGTGCTCGCGAACAAGGAGACCCTCGAGACGAACGTCCCCGGCGTCTACGCCGTCGGCGACATCGTCCCCGGCCTGCAGCTCGCCCACCGCGGCTTCGCCCAGGGCATCTTCGTCGCCGAGCGGATCGCGGGCCTGAACCCCGCTCCGATCGTCGAGTCCGGGATCGAGCGCATCACCTACTGCGAGCCCGAGGTCGGCTCCGTCGGCGTCACCGAGAAGCAGGCCAAGGAGCAGCTGGGCGAGGACAGGGTCGAGGCCTACGAGTACAACCTCGGCGGCAACGGCAAGTCCCAGATCCTCGGCACCACCGGCTTCATCAAGCTGGTGCGCGAGAAGGACGGCCCGATCATCGGCGTCCACATGATCGGCTCGCGCACCTCCGAGCTGATGGGCGAGGCGCTGCTCATCGTCAACTGGGAGGCCTACCCCGAGGACGTCGCCTCCCTCATCCACGGCCACCCCTCGCAGCACGAGGCCATGGGCGAGGCGGCCCTCGCCCTCGCCGGCAAGCCGCTGCACGCCCACGCCTGAGTCTTCCCAGAGGAGAGAACCCCATGTCTGAAACCGTGAAGATGCCGGCACTCGGCGAGTCCGTCACCGAGGGCACCGTCACCCGCTGGCTGAAGGCCGTCGGCGACACCGTCGAGGTCGACGAGCCGCTGCTCGAGGTCTCGACCGACAAGGTCGACACCGAGATCCCCTCCCCCGTCGCGGGGACCATCGAGAAGATCCTGGTCGAGGAGGACGAGGACGCCGAGGTCGGCGCCGATCTCGCTGTCATCGGCGACGGCTCGGGCTCCGCGGACGCCGGCTCCGGCGACTCCGGCGCCGAGGCCGAGGAGGCTCCCGCCGAGGAGCAGGGCGAGGACCTCGCCTCCGACGAGACCGTCGCCCCGTCCACCGACGAGGAGACCCCCGCCGGGGAGTCCGAGAAGCCCGCGGACGCCTCCGGCGATGCCGCCTCCGGCGCCTCCGGCGGCGCGGCCGAGGGCGAGGAGGTGACGATGCCGGCGCTCGGCGAGTCCGTCACCGAGGGCACCGTCACCCGCTGGCTGAAGGCCGTCGGCGACACCGTCGAGGTCGACGAGCCGCTGCTCGAGGTCTCGACCGACAAGGTCGACACCGAGATCCCCTCCCCCGTCGCGGGCACCGTGCTCGAGATCCGCGTCCAGGAGGACGAGGACGCCGAGGTCGGCTCCGTGCTGGCGATCGTCGGCTCCGGCGCCGCCGCGGCCCCGAAGACGGAGGAGCCCGCCGCTCCCGCGCCCGAGGAGCCGAAGGCCGAGGAGGAGCCCGCCGAGGAGCCGAAGGCCGAGGAGAAGCCTGCTGAGGCTCCCACCCAGGAGGCTCCCACCCAGGAAGCTCCGAAGCAGGAGGCTACGAAGACCGAGGCGCCCGCGCCCGCGGCGGCTGCGGCCCCGCAGGCGGCGGACTCCGTCTCCGGCGCGGAGTCCTCCGGCTACGTCACCCCGCTGGTGCGGAAGATGGCGGCCGAGGCCGGCGTGGACCTCTCGAGCGTCAAGGGCTCCGGCCTCGGCGGTCGGATCCGCAAGCAGGACGTGCAGCAGGCGATCGATGCGCAGAAGGCCCAGGCGGCACCCGCCGCCGCGGCCGCTCCTGCCGCCGCAGCCGCCGCTCCCGCGGCGCCGAAGGTCGAGGTCTCCTCGAAGCGCGGCACCGAGGAGAAGATGCCCCGCATCCGCAAGGTCATCGGCCAGCGGATGATGGAGTCCCTGCACGGCATGGCGCAGCTGACCACCGCGGTCGAGGTCGACGTGACCCGCATCGCGAAGCTGCGCGCGAGGGCGAAGGACGAGTTCGCCGCCCGCGAGGGCGCCAAGCTCACCTTCCTGCCCTTCCTCATGATGGCGGCGATCGAGGGGCTGAAGATCTACCCGCAGCTGAACTCCACCATCGATGACGACAGGGTCGTCTACCACGGCTCGGAGAACATCGGCATGGCGGCGGACACCGAGCGCGGTCTCGTGGTCCCGGTCATCAAGAACGCGGGCGACCTGAATCTCGCCGGCCTCGCTCGCCAGATCGGCGACCTCGGCGGCCGGGCGAAGAGCAACAAGCTCGTCCCCGACGACCTCTCCGGCGCGACGTTCACGATCACGAACACCGGTTCGGGCGGTGCCCTCTGGGACACCCCGATCGTGCCCGCCCCGCAGGTCGGCATCCTCGGCACCGGCACCATCACGAAGCGTCCCGCCGTGGTGCAGAACGCCGAGGGCGACGACACCATCGCGATCCGTTCGATGATGTACCTGTTCCTCTCCTACGACCACCGCATGGTCGACGGCGGCGACGCCGCCCGCTTCCTCACCTACATGAAGAAGCGGCTCGAGGAGGGCGCGTTCGAGGGCGAGCTCGGCCTCTGATCCCGTCCCTGCGCGCAGCCATCGGCTGAGCATCGGCAGGGCCCCGGCACCGTCGCGGTGTCGGGGCCCTTCCACGTCCCGGCCCTCCTCGGGCGTCTCACGCGGTGCGCGTCTCGAGGATCCTCCATCGGGCCCCGTCCCAGATCAGCACGAGATCGACCTGCGCCGCACCGCTGTTCGGGGTCTCCTGCACGAGGCCGGAGCCCTCGCGCACCTGGCCGGCCTCGGTCGAGACGAGCACCCGCAGCACGGCCCTGCCGTCCTCGTCGGGCCCCTCGATCAGCTCGGCCTCGTGCACGACGGGGCCGCTGCCCTGCACCTCGTAGCCCTGGTAGGCCGCGCGGATGCGCTCGTCCTCCTCCTGCGCGGCACCGCCCTCGGCGGCGACGGGCACGTCGGAGGCGCCGGTGAGATAGGAGTGGCGGGAGCCCGCGAGCTCCGCCGCCAGCGCCCACGGGTCCTCGATCGCGGGCACCTGCCCCTCCTGCGAGCTGTTGGCGCCCGCAGGAGCTCCGCCGGCGACGGCCGCGGGGGCCTGTCGCGCCGGCTCCGAGCGGTCCACGGTCACGGTGATCGCCGCCGCCGCGCCGAGGCCGAGGGCGAGCACCATCGCCCCGCTGAGCAGGGCGGTGCGCCGATGTCGACGCTCCCCCAGCACCGCGGAGAGCGCACCGCCGGTCCCGCGCCGACGCGAACAGCTGGCGTCGGCTTCGCCCGCGGCCCGCGCCTCCGTCCTCGCTCTGCACAGCCGGGGCGCCGGAAGCGGCGCCACAGATCCTGCGTCGGCCGCGTCGACCTCCTCCCGCGCCACCTCCTGCTGTGCCCCGTCCGGTCGCTCCGGCTCCCCCTGGTCTCCCGGCACCCGCGACGGATCAGTCGGCCCCGCCCCCACGGGGGCGTCGAGGAGACCGGGCAGGTCGAGCGAGGGCGCGCCTCCGCCAGGGAGGGCGTGGACCCGTCGTCGCAGCGTCCTCTCCTCGTCCTCGAGCACGGAGTCGATCCAGTGCAGATCCGCGCTGCGCGCAGCGAGGGACTGCTCACGTCGCAGGCCGCTGAGGTCGAGCACCAGCACGCTGCCGTCGGCCCGGACCCCGAGCCCGCGGCCGCGTGGCGCCCCGAGCACCCAGCCGCGCTCGTGGAGCGCCGCGACGAGGGCGTCGAGCTCCTCCCGTGCCCGGGCCTGCGCCAGCCGCTCTCCCGTCGCGGGTGCACCGCCGTCGGCTGCGCGTCGTCCGCGGCGTCGCGCGAGCGGCGGGGCGGTCTCGCGGATGTACCCGTCCTCCTCCATGCCGATCACGTCCGGTGCGGCGCTGATCCCGGCCACCTCGAGCGCGGCGAGCAGCTGCATCTCCGCCGTGACGGACTCGCGTCCGTCCTGTCCCCGCCATCGCACCCGCAGCGCGTCCTCCCTCCCCGGCGCTCCGAGGCTCTCCTCCTCGCGCCCGGCCGGGTCCCCGGCGGCACCGTCCGGGCCGGCGGGTCCCGGTCCGTCGCTGCCCGGACCGTCGACCGTCGGCCCCAGGACGAACCTGTGGCGCCCTCCGCGCCTGGCGTGCTCCCCCTGATCCATGGCCACAGTGAACCCCACCACGACGCGCACCCCTGCTGTTCATCCACAACGTGCAGGTCGCGGCAGGAGTAGCCTGGAGCGATGCTCGATGTGATCCGTCTCGGCCTCAGCGAGCCGCTCCCCCACGAGGACCGGCATGCACAGTTCGACCTGCCCCCGGGGCCGGTGGACTACCGCGCCGCCTGGGACCTGCAGCGCCGCATCCACGCCGAGGTGGTCGCGGGCGAGCGGCCGGACACGCTGCTCCTGCTGGAGCACCAGCCCGTGTACACCGCGGGCAAGCTCACCCAGGACCACGAGCGTCCCCGCGACGGCGCCGAGGTGGTGGACATCGACCGGGGCGGGAAGATCACCTGGCACGGGCCGCAGCAGCTCGTCGGCTACCCGATCGTGAAGCTCCCGATCCCGATCGACGTGGTCGGCTTCGTGCGCGCCCTCGAGCAGGCGATCATCGGCGTCTGCGCCGGGTTCGGCCTCGAGACCGTCCCGATCGAGGGACGCAGCGGGGTGTGGGTGGCTCCTGAGGGCGAGGAGGAGCGCAAGGTGTGCGCGATCGGGATGCGCGTCTCGAAGCGCGCCACGATGCACGGGTTCGCGCTGAACTGCGCCAACGACCTCTCCTGGGCCCAGAACGTGATTCCCTGCGGGATCGACGACGCCGGGGTGACCAGCCTCAGCCGGGAGCTGGGCCGCAGGGTCCCGGTCGCCGAGCTGCTCGACCCGGTCGCCGAGGCGATGATCGACCTCGTGGCGCACCGCACCTCCGCACGGGCGCTGTGAGCGCCGCGCGCGCAGGCGGGATCGATAGACTTCAGGGACGTCAAGACGAGGAGGCATCACGGTGACGATCGCTGCCGAGGGCCGTCGCATGCTGCGCGTCGAGGCGCGCAACGCCGAGGTCCCCATCGAGCGCAAGCCCGAGTGGATCAAGACCAGGGCCGTCATGGGCCCCGAGTACACGGCCATGAAGCAGCGCGTGCACGGCCAGGGCCTGCACACGGTCTGCGAGGAGGCCGGCTGCCCGAACATCTTCGAGTGCTGGGAGGATCGGGAGGCGACCTTCCTGATCGGTGGGGACACCTGCACCCGGCGCTGCGACTTCTGCAACATCGCCACCGGCAGGCCGATGGCGGTGGACCCGATGGAGCCGTTCAAGGTCGCGCAGTCGGTCAAGGAGATGGGCCTGCGCTACTCGACGGTCACGGGCGTGGCCCGCGACGATCTCGAGGACGGTGCGGCGGGGCTGTTCGCCCGAACCTGCCAGCAGATCCACGCGATGAACCCCGGCACGGGCGTCGAGCTGCTGATCGACGACATCAAGGGCCGCGGCGAGCACCTCCAGCAGGTGTTCGAGGCCAAGCCCGAGGTGTTCGCGCACAACCTGGAGACGGTGCCGCGGATCTTCAAGCAGATCCGTCCCGCCTTCCGCTACGACCGGTCGCTGGACGTCATCTCGATGGGCAAGGACGCCGGGATGATCACCAAGTCCAACCTCATCCTCGGGATGGGCGAGACGGACGAGGAGATCCTGGAGTCGATGCAGGCCCTGGTCGACGCCGGCTGCGACATCCTCACCATCACCCAGTACATGCGGCCCTCGAAGCTGCACCACCCGATCGACCGCTGGGTGAAGCCCCAGCAGTTCGTCGAGCTGTCCGAGGCCGCGAGGGAGATGGGCTTCCTCGCGGTCATGGCCGGTCCGATGGTCCGCTCCTCGTACCGTGCCGGGAAGCTCTGGGCGCAGGCGATGCGCGAGCTCGGCCGCGAGATCCCGGAGAACCTCCGCCACCTCGACTCCGATCAGCCCGCCCGTCAGGAAGCTGCGAGCGTCGTCGCCCGCACCCAGCAGGCCGCCGCGAGCTGACGCTCCGCCGGCCCCGAGAGGACACATCCCCCATGGCTCGCACGTCCGAGACCACGTCCGCCAAGGACGACACGAAGAAGCGCGGCAAGCGCAACGCCGACGGCACGAAGAAGCCCGGTCGCCTCAAGCAGATGTTCGAGGTCTTCAAGTACACGCAGGAGGTCGACGGGTCGACCCTGCCGCTGATGATCCTCGCGGTCGTCGGCGCGATCGCCGTCGGCGTGCTGCTGACCGTGCTGATCTTCGAGAGCCCCTGGTACGGCATCTTCATGGGCCTCGCCGTCGGCGTGCTGATCGCGATGATCATCCTGGCGCGCAAGGCGGAGCGAGCGGCCTTCGACCGCATCAAGGGCCAGACCGGTGCGGCGCTCGCCGCGATGCAGTCGATCCGCCGCGGCTGGAACGTCGAGGACGAGCCGGTGCAGATCGATCCCCGCAGCCAGAAGATGCTCTTCCGAGCCTCGGGACGGGCGGGCATCGCGGTCGTGGCCGAGGACTCCACGGGCATCTCGATGAAGCTGCTGGAGAAGGAGCGGCGCAGCATCCGGCGCGTGCTGCAGCACGACAACGTGCCGGTCCATCAGATCGTCGTCGGCGACGGCGAGGGCGAGGTGCCGCTGCACAAGCTCCCCACCTACATGCAGCGCATGAAGAAGCAGCTGACCAAGCAGGAGTCCGCACAGGTGACCAAGCGCCTGAACGCGCTGCACCGCTCGCTCCGCCAGCAGGTGCCCAAGGGCGTGGACCCGATGCGCGCCCGTCCGAACCGCAAGGCGATGCGCGGCCGCTGACCCGGCACCCGCCCTCTCGGCGACGCCCCCTCCCGCTCCGGCGGGTGGGGGCGTCGTGCTGTGCGCGGAAGGGCTGCCCGTGGGGCTGGGAGGCGGCCGTGACCTTCCCGTTATCTGCGTGACCTTTTCGTGACATTCGACATCGACGCAGGTCAGCGGGATGAAGTGGGGAGGCGTCCTGCGGGTGGACAGGGCGCGTCCAGGGGTGCTGGAGTGCTTTCTCCCGCCGCGCAGGCGAGGCGGCGGACCTCGTCAGAGGGTGACGACCACGGTGCCCGCGACGACGTCGTGCAGGGGCTGGGTGTCGCGGTTCCAGACCACTGCCGGGAGCACCAGCAGCATCAGCGCGGTGCGCACCAGCGCGCGCAGCAGCATCGGGCTGCGGCCGCTGACGGGGACGACCCGCACCCGCAGCAGGAACTGGCCCGGGGTCACGCCGAAAAGCGTCAGGAACAGCACGTTCACCGCCGCGAAGAGGATCAGGTTCGCCAGCGGGTCGCCGCCGAGCAGCAGGGCCGAGATGCCCACGCACAGTCCCCAGTCGACGATCAGCGAGAGGGGTCGGCGCCAGAACGGCGCGACGGCGCCGCGGCCCGTGGCCGGCAGTCCGAGAGCGGAGCCCTTGACGTAGCCGGCCTCCCTTGGCGGGCCGTCCATCCAGGAGCCGAGGTCCTTGCGATCGATCACGGGCGGAGCCTACGCGGCCGTGCTGGGAATCGCCGGGCTCCCCGGGCGCGGGGCACCACTGCCCCTAAGCTTGGTCGCACCCGAGTCCGGGCCCGACGCGGTCCCTCGGCACTCGAGCGGTTCGGCCCCTCGGGGTGAGAAAGCACTTAACGCGCCGCACGGCGCGGATGGAGGAGATGTGTTCAACAATCCCAGCGAGGTCGCGAAGTACATCGAGGAGGAGGGCGTCGAGTTCATCGACATCCGCTTCTGCGACCTTCCCGGCGTCATGCAGCACTTCAACATCCCGGCGAGCACCTTCGACGAGGAGGCCATCGCGGCGGGGCAGCTCTTCGACGGCTCCTCGATCCGCGGGTTCCAGGCCATCCACGAGTCGGACATGAAGCTCGTGCCGGACCTGGAGACGGCGTACCTGGATCCGTTCCGGGAGCGGAAGACCCTGATCGTCAACTTCTCGATCGTGGATCCGTTCACGGACGAGCCCTACTCCCGCGATCCCCGCACCGTCGCGGCCCGCGCCGAGGAGTACCTGAAGTCCACCGGCATCGCCGACACCGCGTTCTTCGCGGCCGAGGCCGAGTTCTACATCTTCGACGACGTCCGCTTCAAGACGTCGGTCAACTCCGGCTTCTACTCGATCGACTCCGACGAGGCGGTGTGGAACACCGACCGCGACGAGTCCGAGTTCGGCGGCAACCAGGGCTACAAGACCCGGCTCAAGGGCGGCTACTTCCCCGTCCCGCCGAACGACCAGATGGCCGACCTGCGCGACGAGATCTGCGCCGTGCTCGAGG
This sequence comes from Brachybacterium sp. HMSC06H03, assembly GCF_001807385.1. Lineage (NCBI taxonomy): Bacteria > Bacillati > Actinomycetota > Actinomycetes > Micrococcales > Dermabacteraceae > Brachybacterium > Brachybacterium sp. HMSC06H03. Next base: position 17,495 of record NZ_KV788938.1, read on the forward strand.
GGACCGGACTGTCGGTCGAGCGTGCCCACCACGAGGTCGGCACCGCGGGCCAGCAGGAGATCAACTACCGCTTCAACACGCTGCTGCAGGCGGCCGACGACGTCATGAAGTTCAAGTACGTCGTGAAGAACACCGTGTGGGAGGCGGGCAAGACCGCGACCTTCATGCCCAAGCCCCTGTTCGGCGACAACGGCTCGGGCATGCACACCCACCAGTCGCTGTGGAAGGACGGCGAGCCGCTGTTCTTCGACGAGCGCGGCTACGGCGGCCTCTCTGACATCGCCCGTTGGTACATCGGCGGCATCATCGAGCACTCCCCCTCGCTGACCGCGTTCACCAACCCCACGGTGAACTCCTTCAAGCGCCTGGTGCCCGGCTTCGAGGCGCCGGTGAACATGGTCTACTCGGCCCGCAACCGCTCGGCCGCGATCCGCATCCCGGTCACGGGCTCCTCCCCGAAGGCCAAGCGCGTCGAGTTCCGTGCGCCGGACCCCTCGGCGAACCCGTACCTCGCCTTCGCCGCGCAGCTCATGGCGGGCATCGACGGCATCCGCAACCGGATCGAGCCGCCGGAGCCGATCGACAAGGACCTCTACGAGCTCCCGCCGGAGGAGCACGCCCAGATCCAGCAGCTGCCCGAGTCCCTCGGCGCGGCCCTGGACGCGCTCGAGGCCGATCACGACTACCTCACCGAGGGCGGCGTGTTCCCCGAGGACCTCATCTCGACCTGGATCGAGCTCAAGCGCACCACGGAGATCGATCCGTTCCGCTTCCGCCCGCACCCGCACGAGTTCGAGCTGTACTACGACATCTGAGCCGACAGCGCTCGCGCAGCAGAGGCCCCCGTCCCGCCGTCCGGCGGGGCGGGGGTCTCCGCGTCGGCTCCCGGCGCGCCCCGTCGTCCGCTTCTCGACACGCGCTCACCTCCGACCCCGACATGGTGTACCTGTTTGTACATGTCCATACCGGTTGCCCGCGGCAAGCGTCGCATGATCGTCGAGACTCTCGCCCGTCGCATCCATGACGGCGAGTACGAGCTCGGCGATCGCCTCGAGGGCGAGGTGCGGCTGGCCGAGGAGTTCGGCGTCTCCCGCACCACAGTCCGCCAGGCGCTCGCGGATCTCCAGCATCGACGGCTCATCGCGACCGAGTCCGGACGGGGCTCCTTCGTGATCTTCGACGGCCACCGCCTCGATCAGCAGCAGGGCTGGGCGCAGGCGCTCGCCGAGACCGGGAGCGAAGTCAGCGCCCGGATCCTCTCGATCGACCGCGTCGGCCGCGAGGAGGTCCCCCTCCTGCCGGAGGAGGTCGACCTCGAGAGCGGCGTCGCGATCCGCCGCGTCCGCACCTTCGGCACGGACGACGGGTCCGCGCAGCGGATCTCCTTCGAGTGCGCGACGGTCCCCGCCGTCGACCTGCTCGCCGAGCTGCCGACCACCGGACTCGTCGACGACTCCCTCTCCGCCACGCTCGCCCGCGCGGGCCTCTCCCCCGCGCGCGGCACGCAGCGCGCTGACGTTCACGCGCTGGACGCGCGGGAGGCGGCGATCCTCGACCGCACCGTCGGCAGCCCGTTCCTGCGCACCTCCCGCACGTCGTGGACGGCCGACGGCCGCTTCGTCGAGCACGTCGTCTCGCTGCTGGACCCCGCTCACTTCACCCTCGCCCTCACGTTCGGAGACGATGCATGACCACCTCCCCTGCCCTCACCGCACAGGACCGGGCGCACGGCTCCCTGCTCGGCCTCGCCCTCGGCGACGCGCTCGGGATGCCCACCCAGTCCCTCCCCCACCAGAGGATCGCCGCACTATATGGGCGGGTCGACAGCCTCCTCGACGCGGCCGACGACCAGCCGATCGCCCCGGCCATGCCGGCCGGTTCCATCACGGACGACACCGAGCAGGCTCTGCTCCTCGCCCAGCTCCTCCTGGACGGCGACGGCCACGTGGACCCTCACGACCTCGCCGCCGCGCTCATCGCCTGGGAGCAGGACATGATCGCGCGGGGATCCCGCGATCTGCTCGGCCCTTCGACCAAGGCGGCGCTGGAGAAGCTGCAGGCCGGCGTCCCGGTCGAGGAGACCGGACGCCACGGCACCACCAACGGCGCGGCGATGCGCATCGCCCCCGTCGGCATCGCCGTCGCCCCGGGTGAGGCGCTGCTGGACGTGGTGGTGGAGGCCAGCCAGGTGACCCACCTGACCGGGCTCGGGATCTCCGGGGCCGCCGCGATCGCCGGCGCCGTCTCCGCGGCGCTCGAGGGAGCGGACACCGACGCAGCGCTCGAGGCGGCGCTCGGCCTGGCCGCTCGGGGCGCCTCGCGCGGGAGCTGGATCGCCGGTGCCTCGATCCCCACCCGCGTCCGTGCCTTCCGGGCGCCGCTGCGCGCCCTCGGCCCTGCCGCCCGGGAGGAGTTCCTGCGGGACGTCGTGGGCACCTCCGTCCAGTCCCAGGAGTCCGTCGTCGCGGCGCTGCTCCTGGTCGACCTCGGACAGGACGACCCCCTCGACGCGCTGTGCACCGCCGCCTCGCTCGGCGGGGACACCGACACCGTCGCGGCCATGACCGGGGCCGTGCTCGGCGCGCTGCACGGCGCGGACGCCTTCCCGCCCGCCATGACCGCGCAGGTGCGCGAGGTGAACGGGCTCGATCTCGCTCCCCTGGCCGCGCAGCTGCTCGCTCTGCGCCGCCGCGCCGCCCTCTGACCCCGCCCTCCGAGCACGCCCATCCCCCGAGGAGACATCGATGTCGACCACAGCCCATGGCGGCGAGACCGCCGCCGCACTCCCGAGCGAGCAGGGGGCGCTGGGCGCCCTCGAGCAGCGAGGAATCGAACCCGTCCCCGAGCACGAGCGCACCGGGAGCCCCCTGGAGCTCTTCTGGGTCTGGTTCGCCGCCAACATCTCCGTACTCGGCCTGCCCCTCGGGGTCAGCCTCATCGCGCTCGGACTCTCGGTCGGCCAGTCGATCCTGGTCGCCGTGCTCGGCGCGTTCGGCTCCTTTGCGATCGTCGGCCTGATCTCCATCGCCGGGCGCCGCGGCGGCGCGCCGAGCCTCACCCTCTCCCGTGCGATCTTCGGCACCCGCGGCAACGCCGGACCCACCCTCGTCGCGCTGCTCTCGCGCCTGGGCTGGGAGACCGTCAACACCTCGACGGCGGCGCTCGCTCTGGTCACGATCGTCTCCCTACTCGCTGGGACCGGCGGCGACGCGAAGTCCGCACCGCTCGTCGCGGTGCTCGGCGTGGCCGTGTTCGTCGCGTTCACCGTCGCCGTCTCGGGCATGGGGCATGCGGCGATCCTCGTGGTCCAGAAGTGGTCGACCTGGATCTTCGGCGCGGCGAACCTCGTCATCCTCGCCTTCCTCGTGCTCAATGTGGACTGGGCCGCCGTGATGGCGCTGCCGCACGGCACGACCGCCGCGGTCCTGACCGGCATCGGCACGATCGCCGCCGGCACCGGCATCGGCTGGGCGAACTCCGGCGCGGACATGGCCCGCTACCAGTCCCCGCGCGTCTCGGCCGCGTCGCTGGTCGCCTCCGCATCTGCGGGCGCCGGCATCCCGCTGGTCGTGATGATCTCCATGGGCGCGATGCTCGGCGCCTCGGACTCCGAGGTCGCCGCCTCCGCGAACCCGCTCGACTCCATCCGCGACATGCTCCCGCTCCCCGTCGCCGTCGCCTATCTGGTCGTCTCCTTCGTGGGCCTGCTGCTGTCCAATCACCTCTCCGTGTACTCCGCCGGCCTCACCACCCTCACCCTCGGGCTGCGCGTGAAGCGGGTCCACGCCGTGCTCGTCGACGTCGTGGTGACCACCACCGCATCGCTCCTGTTCCTCCTGGTGGCCGACGGCTTCTACGGCCCGTTCATCACCTTCATCTCGCTGCTGGCGGTGCCGATATCCGCCTGGATCGGGATCTTCCTGGTGGACATGCTGCGCCGACGGACCTACGACTCCGACGCGCTGCTGGACCTCTCCCCGGGCAGCGGCTACTTCTACACCGGCGGCGTGCGCTGGGCGGCCGTGGCGCCCTGGCTGATCGCGATCGTCGTCGCGGCGGTGTTCATGCAGATCACCCCGGGACGGACGCCCTGGTACACGGGACCGCTGTTCGACACCTGGATCGGGCGGAACGGCATGGCCTGGCTGCTCTCACTCACCCTCGCCGCCGTGCTCTACGCCGTGATCGGCCTGCGCTCGATCGTCACCACGCGATGACCGGTCTGCTCACGACCGGGCGGGTGCTGCATGCCGGACAGGCCGTCGTGGACGTGGTGCTGCGCATCCCGAGCGTGCCCGAGCCCGGAGGCGACGTCTTCGCCACCGCGCACCGGCTGGTCGCCGGCGGCGGAGTGAACACGATGACCGCTGCCGCACGGGACGGAGCCGAGGTCGTCTACCTCGGCAGCCATGGCACCGGCCCCTTCGGGGACATCGTGCGGGCGGCTCTGGCCGAGGAGGGCGTGCGCGTCCTCGCCTCCCCGGATCCGCTGGAGGACACAGGCTTCAGCGTCGCCCTCGTGGACGACTCCGCCGAGCGGACCTTCGTCTCCACCCGCGGCGCCGAGGCCCGGACCCCGCTCGCACAGCTCCTCGCCGGCGCGCCCGTCCCCGGCGACGTCGTGTGCGTCTCCGGCTACTCGCTCGTGCACCCCGTGAACCGCGAGTCACTCCTGCGATGGCTGCCGGACCTGGAGGACGGCGTGCAGGTGGTCGTGGATCCCTCCCCGGTGATCGGCGACGTCGACCTGGGGTCCGTGCACGCCCTGCTCGATCGAGCGGACGTCTGGACGACGAACGAGCGCGAGGCCCGAGTGCTGGTGGACCGCCTGGCCGCGCACGCCGAGGATGCCCCGGCGAGGACGGGGACGGAGGCGGCCCCTGCCGGCTCCGAGGCCATGGCCCCCTCCCCCGACGCCGATCTCCTCGCCCTCGCATCCCGGCTGTGCGCCCTCACCGGAGCGGTGGTCCTCCTGCGCGCCGGAGCACGCGGCGCCGTGCTCGTCCGCCCCGACAGAGAGCCGCTCGTGCTCCCGCCCCTCTCCGTGACCGCGGTGGACACCAACGGCGCGGGGGACGCGCACACCGGAGTGCTCTGCGGCCGGCTCGCCGCCGGGGAGCCCCTCGAGGACGCCGCGCGCCGGGCGGGCGCGGCGGCGGCGATCGCCGTGACCCGCCATGGTCCGGCGACCTCGCCGATGACCGCGGAGATCGACGACGCAATGCACTCGCTGTAACACGCCGAACAGCGTTAATGCGCTGTCCCACGGGCGTCACGGCGTGCCCGGATGCAGCCCCGCCCGATCCGTACGAGACCCCCGTCCCGCCGTCTGGCGGGGCGGGGGTCTCCGCGTCGGCGACCCGGAGGGGCTCAGCGGACGGAGCGGTACAGGTACGAGACGACGGCGCCGTTTCCGGGGGCTCCGCGCTCGCCGAACACGCCGGTGGTGACGTAGACGGTGCCGCGCTCGAGCTCCACGTCGGCCGGCGAGGCGGCCTCGAAGAGAGCCGGGCCCTCGTGTGGCCGGGCGAGATCGTGGCGATCTCGTCGCCGAACATCTCGGCGACGAGGATGTCGCCGTTCAGGGCGACGGCGAGGCCCGTCGTCCCCTGCATGCCGCGGTCGGCGACCGCCCGGGCGTGTCCGGAGCGAGGGCTGACCCGATAGACCGTGCTGAGCGGGAAGGCCTCGCCGAGAGCGCCCTGCAGCGTGGAGACGTAGAGCCTGCTGTCCTTCCCGATCTCGACATCGCTCGGGACGGGCTCGGGCGTGTACGACGCGCCGACCACGCAGTCCGGCAGCGTGGCACCCCCGAGCAGAGGATCGCGTCGGCCGCCGCATCGGCGACATAGGCGGTGCCGTGGTCGACGGCGAGGGATAGCGGGCCGACGAATCCGTCGGTGACGACGTCGGGGCCCGAGGATGATGACGATAGGGCCGCCGACGGAGGCGGGTGCTGCGGCTCAGCTCTCCGGGTCGTCCCCGAACACCCGCACCTCCTGGGCGCAGCGGCACGCGACGGCGATCCGACGCGCCCATTCCTGGGCTTCCTCGCGGGTGGCGAGATCGAGCACGGCGAACCCGCCGTCGATGCGGCGGGTCTGCTCGTAGGTCGTCTCCAGCACGCTGCCGCTGCCGGTGACCATCACCGGTGGCACGGACTCGTCGATCCCACCGCCGAAGACCCACACCCCGGCGGCCTTCGCCTCGCGGGCCACGGCATGGGAGTCCTCGGACGCGGCGGCGAGCTCCTCGTCGGACAGGTTCATCGCGCTGCTGGGGAAGGAGATCAGGTATTTCGCCATCGTCGGCTCCTCTCGTCGGCCTCCGCGCCGTCGCGGGGCTCGCCCCCGAGTCTCCCCGCCCTGGGCCGGCGCCGCCACCCCGACCACCACCGGCCCTCAGCCGGCGGCGAGGTCCCGGCGGCGCAGCAGAGCGAGCCCGAGCAGGGCCAGCACCGCGGCGGCGACGCTCATCACCACGAGCGGCATCGCCTCGAGATCCTCGGAGGGCACGAGCGCGATGTGCTGCAGGGGCGAGAGGTCCATGGCCCAGTCGGGCAGACCCAGCATCAGACCGAGATAAGTGACCAGCGCGGTGTACACCACGAGCAGCCAGGCGAGAGGGGCGAGGCGGGACCCGAGCCCGTAGAGGGCGAGCGCGATCGCCGCATACAGCGCGACGGCGGGGAGATAGGTGAGCGCCGCGAGGGTCATCTCGCCGATCCAGGCCGTGTCCTCGGTCGCGCTCCACACGCCGATCCCGACGCCGAGGCCGAGCAGCACCTGCATCGCAGCGGTGCCCAGCAGCACGACCAGGAACCACTGTCCGGCCAGGCGCGCCCGGGAGGTGCCGGCGACGAGCACGCCGGCGAGGCGTCCCGCGGTCTCCTCGGTGCGCATCCGGAGCATCCCGGAGACGGCGAGGGCGACCGGGCCGATCGCGATCATCATCAGCACGAAGGCGGAGAACGATCCGGTGAGGTCGTCGAGCCGGATCGGGGCCATGCCGGCCAGGTCAGGGAGGTTCTCCGCGAAGTCCGTGAGCGAGCTGGCGAGGGAGCCGAAGGCGAGCGCGAAGAGGAACAGTCCGATGCCCCAGGCCAGATGGGTCCCGCCGACCAGCCGGCGGGTGAGGCCGCCCGGGGCGAGCAGCGCCGCCGACGCGGCGGCGCGTCC
>NZ_KV788939.1:0-19976 GCF_001807385.1 Brachybacterium sp. HMSC06H03
CGACGGCCGCCGCCCCGCTGACGGGGCGACGGCCGTCGTGGCGAGATCGGCTCAGACCAGCTCGATGCGGGCGCCGGGATCGTTCATCACGATCACCGGGGTCACGGTCGGGTGCCCGGCCGCACGGATCGCGGCGAGGTCGGCGCGCAGCAGCGGCATGCCGGCGACGACGCGGTCTCCCGTCTGCACGAGGGTCTCGAAGCCGTGCCCCTTCATCTCCACGGTGTCCAGGCCCACATGGATCAGCACCTCGACGCCGTCCTCGAGGGTCAGCGCGACGGCGTGACCGGTGGGGAACACGTGGGCGACGGTGCCCTCGGCCGGGGCGAGCACGAGCCCGTCGCTCGGCTCGATCGCGATGCCGGGGCCCATGACCCCCTGGGAGAAGGTCGGGTCCGGCACCTGGTCGAGCGGCACCGAGGTGCCCTCGACGGGCCGGCGCAGGCGCACGAGGGAGGACGCCCGCGACGCGGTGGCGCTCCCGCCTCCCGCTTCGGCGGCGTCCTGCTCCTCGAGGGCGCGGACGTCCTCCTCGGCGACGGGCCGGTCCGTGCCGCTCATGATCCGCTCCATCGCGTCCTTCACGAACTGGACGGAGGTCCCGTAGATCACCTGGACGGAGTGCCCGCCGGGCTTCATGGTCCCGGCGGCGCCCGCGCGCTTCAGCGCCGCCTCGTCGACCTTGGAGACGTCCGCGAGCTCCATCCGCAGGCGCGTCGCGCAGTTCTCGAGGTCGGTGATGTTCGAGGCGCCGCCGAGAGCGGCGAGGAAGGCGGTCGCGGTCGCGGCGTACCTGCCGTCGCTCGCGGCCTCCTCCCCCTCGACCCGGCCGTCGAAGGAATCGTCGCGGCCGGGGGTCTTCAGGTCGAACCTGAGGATGATCCAGCGGAAGACGAGGAAGTAGACGGCGAACCAGAAGATGCCCATCAGCGGGATCGCCCACGGGTTCTGCGCCATGGGGTTCACCCAGCCGAGGGCCAGGTCGATGAACCCGCCGGAGAAGCCGAAGCCCATCCGCACCGGCAGCAGCGCGCTGATCGCCATGGAGATGCCGGTGAACAGCGCGTGGAGCAGGTACAGGCCGGGGGCGAGGAACATGAACGCGAACTCGAGCGGCTCGGTCACGCCCACGAAGAACGCGGCGACGGCGCTGGAGAAGAGCACGCCCGCGGCGACCTTGCGCCGCGAGGTCTTCGCGGTGACGTACATGGCCAGCGCCGCACCGGGCAGGCCGAACATCATGATCGGGAAGAAGCCGGTCATGTACTGGCCGGTGACCCCGTAGGTGCCGGAGCCGTCCAGGAAGTTGCCCAGGTCGTTGATGCCTGCCACGTCGAACCAGAACACGGAGTTCAGGGCGTGGTGCAGGCCCAGCGGGATCAGCAGGCGGTTGAGGAAGCCGTAGAGTCCCACGCCCACCGGCCCGAGCGTCAGGATGAACTCGCCGAAGGCGACCAGCCCGCCGAAGGCCAGCGGCCAGACGAAGAACAGCACGAGCGCGAGCACGAGGGAGAGGCCCGCGGAGACGATCGCGACGGAGCGGCGGCCGGAGAAGAAGGCGAGGGCGTCCGGCAGCTCGGTCTCCTTGAAGCGGTCGTAGGACCAGGCGCCGATGAGGCCGCACAGGATGCCCACGAAGACGTTCTCGAGGTTCGAGAAGGCGAGGTCCACCTCCGCCTCCTCGATGCCCTGGAACAGGGCGACGTTCTCCGGGGACAGCAGCGTGGTCACCACCAGCCAGGAGACGAGGCCGGCGAGGGCGGAGGTGCCGTCGGGCTTGGTGGCCATGCCGAGCGAGACGCCGATCGCGAACAGCAGCGGCAGGTTGTCCAGGAGCGCGCCGCCGGCCGTCTGGAAGAACACGCCGACGAGGTTCGCGTCGTTCCCGGTGGCGGTGAGGATCCAGTAGCCGATCCCGCTGAGGATCGCGGCGACGGGGAGGACGGCCACGGGCAGCATCAGCGATCTGCCCAGGCGCTGGAAGAACTTCATCGTTGCCTCTCGGAGGTGGGGCGCGACGGAGCCCGCGGCAGGGCCGCGAGGCGGAGCGCGCCCGAGGATGGTCAGGGTCGGTGCGGGGGCGCGGCGGGTCCCGCTCCCCGGTCCGGGATCGCGCCGACGTGCGGTGGCGGCGCGGCAGGACCTGCCAGGCGCCCGTCGGACCGGCGGCGTCGCCGAGCAGGGTCCCGGTGCGGGGGCCGACGGCGGTCTCGGGCCGCGTGGACGCTATCACGCCGGTTCCCCGGTCCCGACGGACCGGGTTCCGGACGACGAGCCATTCCCCGCGGAGTGCATACATCGGCGGCACGATGCCCCCGAAATCACCAGTGTTCTCGCACAGGGGCTGCGACTCTGCATACACTCATGCCATGCGGGCCAGTGACCGCGCCTACACGGCGCTTCGCGAGGAGATCATCGACGGCTCCCTCGCGCCCGGCGCCGTGCTGGGCGAGGTCGAGCAGTCCCGGCGCCTGGGCCTGTCCCGCACCCCGCTGCGCGAGGCCCTGGCCCGACTGGTCTCCGACGGGCTCGCCGAGCCCGCCGCGGGCCGCGGGATCGTCGTCAGCGCCGTCTCCCTCGAGGAGGCCGCTCCGCTGTTCGACCTCCGCATCGCGCTGGAGACCCTCGCGGCCCGCCGCGCGGCGGAGCGCATCGCACGGTCCGGCGGTTTACCCGGCGCGCGGGGCGGGGCCGACGTCTTCGCCGCTCTCGCCGACCGCTTCGCGCAGGCGCGCGGCCTTCTCGCCGCCGGCACCGACCCCACCGCCTACTACGCCCTGACCCGCGAGCTCGACGCCGCGCTGGACACCGCCTGCGGTAACGCCTATCTCGCCGAGTCCCTGCGCGGCCTGCGCCTGCACCTGGGCCGGCTGCGACGCCTGGCGCGCAACTCCCCGGACCGCCTCGCCGACTCCGCCCGCGAGCACGCCGACATCGCCCGCGCGATCGCCTCGGGGGATCCCGAGCTCGCCGCGGCGAGCACCCTCGTCCACCTCCGCCGCGCCCTCGCCCACCTGCAGGGCGCCGGGATCCCCACCGACGCCACCGCACCCGCCGTATCCGCCGAACCCGCCCGCCAGGAGGCCACCGCATGATCGACCACGACGTCCGCGTCCACCGCTCCGAGGAGAACCTCGCCCACGAGGACCAGCTGGCCTGGAGGATGGCGCAGGTCGCCGTCGACCCGGTCGAGGTCGAGCCCGAGGTCGCCGAGATGGTGATCAACCGCGTCATCGACAACGCCGCCGTCGCCGTCGCCTCCCTCACGCGCGCCCCGATCGTCTCCGCCCGCGCCCAGGCGCTCAGCCATCCCGTCCCCGCCGGCGGCACCGGCTCGAGCGTTGTCGGCCTCGAGGCGCGCACCTCGCCCGAATGGGCCGCCTGGGCCAACGGCGTCGCCGTGCGCGAGCTCGACTACCACGACACCTTCCTGGCGGCGGACTACTCCCACCCCGGCGACAACATCCCGCCGCTGCTGGCCGTCGCCGAGCACACCGGCCGCACGGGCGCCGAGCTGCTGCGCGGCATCGCCACCGGCTACGAGCTGCAGGTGGACCTGGTGCGCGCGATCTGCCTGCACGAGCACAAGATCGACCACGTCGCCCACCTCGGCCCGTCGGCCGCCGCCGGGATCGGCACGCTGCTGGGCCTTCCTGCGGAGACGATCTTCCAGGCGATCGGGCAGGCGCTGCACACCACCACCGCCACCCGCCAGTCCCGCAAGGGCGAGATCTCCACCTGGAAGGCGCACGCCCCCGCCTTCGCCGGGAAGATGGCCGTGGAGGCGGTGGACCGCGCGATGCGCGGCCAGACCTCCCCGGTCCCGATCTATGAGGGCGAGGACGGGGTGATCGCCTGGTTGCTGGGCGGCCCGGACGCCCGCTACATGGTGCCGCTGCCCGGGCCCGGCGAGGCCAAGCGCTCGATCCTGGACACCTACACCAAGGAGCACTCGGCCGAGTACCAGGCGCAGGCCTGGATCGACCTGGCCCGGCGCCTGCATGCCGAGCACCCCGAGCTGGCCGACCCCGCGAACGTCGACTCGATCCTGCTGCGCACCTCGCACCACACCCACTACGTGATCGGTTCGGGAGCGAACGACCCCCAGAAGTACGACCCGACCGCGTCCCGCGAGACGCTCGACCATTCGATCCCGTACATCTTCACGGTCGCCCTGCAGGACGGGACCTGGCACCACGTCGACTCCTACGCCCCCGAGCGCGCCGCTCGCGAGGACACCGTCGCACTGTGGCAGAAGGTCACCACCGAGGAGGACGCGGAGTGGACCCGCCGCTACCACTCCCTGGATCTCGCCGAGAAGGCTTTCGGCGGAGAGGTCGTGATCACCCTGGCCGACGGGACCACGCTGCGCGACGAGATCGCGGTGGCCGATGCGCACCCCCAGGGCGCCCGGCCCTTCGCCCGCGCGCAGTACATCGACAAGTTCCGCTCCCTCGCGGACGGCGTGCTCGAGGAGCGCGAGATCGCCCGTTTCCTCGACGCCGCGGAGAACCTCGCCGTGCTGCCCGCCGGGGAGCTGCATCGCCTGAACGTCCTGGCCGCCCCCGGCGTGCTCGACCCGTCGGCCGCCCCGAAGGGACTGTTCTGATGCTGTCCTCGACCCGCACCCCCGCGCAGAAGCGCCAGGACCTGCGCTCCCTGCTCTCCCCCGGCGCCGCCGCCCCGTTCCCCGGCGCGTTCACACCGCTGTCCGCGAAGCTGATCGAGGAGAAGGGCTTCCCCGGCGCGTACATCTCCGGAGCCGTGATCGCGAACGAGCTGGGCCTGCCGGACATCGGCCTGACCACCCTCACCGAGGTCACGACGCGCGGCGCCCAGATCGCCCGCTCCACCGATCTTCCCTGCCTGATCGACGCCGACACCGGCTTCGGCGAGCCGATGAACGTGGCCCGCACGATCCAGCAGCTCGAGGACGCGGGGCTCGCGGGCTGCCACATCGAGGACCAGGTCAACCCCAAGCGCTGCGGGCACCTGGACGGCAAGACCATGGTCGACCTCGACACCGCTTCGAAGCGGATCCGCTCCGCGGCCGATGGCCGACGGGACCCGGGCTTCCTGGTCATGGCCCGCACCGACCTGCGTGCGACCGACGGCCTGCCCGCCGCGATCGACCGGATGAAGGCGCTGGTGGACGCGGGGGCCGATGCGATCTTCCCCGAGGCGCTGGCGGACCTCGGCGAGTTCGAGCAGGTCTGCGCGGCACTGGACGTCCCGGTGCTGGCGAACATGACCGAGTTCGGGAAGTCGCAGCTGTTCACCCGAAAGCAGCTCGCCGAGGCGGGCGTCGCGATGGTGATCTACCCGGTCACCCTGCTGCGGGCCGCGATGGGCGCGGCCGAGCGGGTGCTGGAGACGATCCTGGAGACCGGCACGCAGGAATCCCGCGTCCCGGAGATGCTCACGCGTGCGCGGCTGTACGAACTGGTGGACTATGAGTCCTACAGCCGCTTCGACGCCTCGGTCTTCGACTTCGAGGTCCCCGCCGCGCACGATGCCGCGCAGACGCCGCCCGCCCGGACACCGCCGTCGACGAAGGAGTGAGCCCCATGAACCACGCCACCTACACCTCCGAGATCAGGAAGGGACTGAACGGCGTCGTCGCCGACGTCTCCGCCATCTCGAAGGTGAACCCCGAGACCAACTCGCTGCTCTACCGCGGCTATCCCGTCCCGCAGCTCGCCGCGACACAGTCCTTCGAGGCGGTCGCCCATCTGCTGTGGACCGGGGAGCTGCCCGGTGGGTCCGAGCTCGCCGCGCTGCAGGAGCGCTTCCGCGCTCACCGCGACCTGGACCCGACGGTCAGGCAGGCCCTCGACGCGCTGCCGACGACCTGCCACCCGATGGACTCGGTGCGCACCGCCGTCTCGGTCCTCGGGGCGAGGGACCCAGAGGCCGACGACTCCTCCCCCGAGAGCGAGCTCGCCAAGGCCGAACGGCTCACCGCGCAGCTGCCGGCCGTGATCGCCTACGAGCAGCGTCGGCGCCGCGCCGGCGGACCGACCGAGCCGGTCCCCGCCCGCCAGGACCTCGACCACTCCCAGAACTTCCTGTGGATGACCTTCGGCGAGGAGGCGGCGCCCGAGGTGGTCGACGCCTTCCGCGTCTCGCTGATCCTCTACGCCGAGCACTCCTTCAACGCCTCGACCTTCACCGCCCGTGTGATCACCTCGACCCTCGCCGACCTCCACTCCGCGGTGACCGGGGCGATCGGCGCGCTCAAGGGCCCGCTGCACGGCGGGGCGAACGAGGCGGTCATGCACACCTTCGACGAGATCGGGATCCGTCCTGAGGAGTCCGGCGCCGAGGCGAAGGAGCGCGCCCGCACGTGGATGGAGGACGCCCTCGCGCAGAAGAAGAAGGTGATGGGCTTCGGCCACCGCGTCTACAAGCACGGCGACTCGCGCGTGCCCACCATGAAGCAGGCGCTGGACGCGATGATCGCCCACACCGGCCGCGACGAGATCCTCGGCCTGTACGACGGGCTCGAGCAGGCGATGGACGAGGCCAAGGGCATCAAGCCGAACCTCGACTATCCCGCCGGTCCCGTCTACCACCTGATGGGCTTCGACACCGAGCTGTTCACGCCGCTGTTCATCGCGGCGCGGGTGACCGGGTGGACGGCCCATGTCATGGAGCAGCGGGCGTCGAACGCGCTGATCCGTCCGCTGTCGCAGTACGACGGGGTGGACGAGCGGCCGGTCCCCGGCGCCTGATCCGGCCGGTGCCGCGAGTCCCGGCGCTCAGGAGCCGGGGAGGTCGGGCAGGGCCGCTGCGGCTGCGCGGATGTGTTCCGCGGTCAGCCTCGCGGCCTCCTCCGACTCCCCCGCCCGGAGCGCGTCGAGGATCTCCCGGTGCTGCGCGCGGAGCATGTCGGCCATCGCGTCCCAGTCCTCGACCTTGGTGAAGGCCTCGAGGATCGGCGCGCGCAGGGAGGCGCGGATCGCCCCGGTCATCTCCGCGAACAGCGCATTGCCGCCGCCGCGGGCGATCGCGACGTGGAACTCGGTGTCCGCGTCGTTGAAGTCCTCGCGACTGACGCCGGGACGGTCCATCCTCGCCAGGAGCTCCTCGAGCTCCGCGAGCGCCTCCGCGTCCGCGCGCTCCGCGGCGAGCGCGGCGCTGGCCCGTTCGAGCAGGACCCTCGTCTCGACCACGTCGTGGACGGGGAAGTTCGCGAGGGCGACGTGCAGTCGCAGGAAGCGCTCGAGGGCGGCGCGGGGCAGCGCGGCGACGAAGGTGCCGGCCCCGCGTCCGGAGCCGACCTCGGAGCGGAGCACCCCGTGGGCCTCGAGGGCCCGGATCGCCTCGCGCACCCCGGTGCGGCTCACCTGCAGCCGGGAGGCGAGCTCCCGCTCGGGCGGGAGCAGGTCCCCGACGGCCAGTGCACCGCTCATGATCTGGTCCTCGATCGCGTCGATCACCAGCTCGTGGGTGCTGCGACGGGACACAGGACCCCAGGCCGCACCGCCGGCTCCGGCCGTGCTCCGATGCGGTCCGACCTCCGAGTGGTACGCGTTCTCGACCATGGGCCCGTTCTAGCACGGCCGGCTCTGCGAGCGCACGGCCCGCTCTCCCCACCGGCCCGCGCAGGACGCATCCCGTCCCGGTCCGCTCCGGTCCTGTCCCGTCCAGGGGGTTGCCTCGCCGGCGCCCTGACCCCACGATCGCCATGTGGTCGGACCACACCGTGGTCTTCCGCTCCTTCTCCCTCACGACTCACCAGGCACGACATCGACGGCGATGCAGTGCAGCACCGCCGCTGACGTGTCTCGGAGGTTCCCATGTACACCCCAGACCTCGCACCGCTGGCCGGCAGCCTGATGCTGTCCTCGCTCGTCGCAATCCTCCCCCTGCTGACGATCTTCGTGACCCTCGGAGTGCTGCGCTGGAAGGCGCACTGGGCAGGCCTCTCGGCACTGGCCGTCGCAGGTCTGGTCGCCGCGGTCGTCTACGGCATGCCCCTGGACCTCGTCGCCCTCTCCGCCTCGCAGGGGTTCGCCTTCGGGCTCTTCCCGATCATGTGGATCGTGCTGAACGCGATCTGGCTGTACGAGCTCACCGTTCGCAGCGGACGCTTCGAGGACCTCCGCCTGGTCATCGACAGGATCTCCGACGATCCCCGGGTCCAGGCGATCATCATCGCCTTCTGCTTCGGCGGCCTCCTCGAGGCCCTGGCCGGCTTCGGCGCCCCCGTCGCGATCACCGGCGTGATGCTGATGGCGGTGGGCTTCACCGCGATGCGCGCCGCGACCGTGGTGCTCATCGCCAACACCGCCCCGGTCGCCTTCGGCGCGATCGCGATCCCGATCATCACCGCCGGCAACCTCACCGGCATCCCCTACCAGCACATCGGCGCGATCATCGGACACCAGGCGCCGTTCCTCGCCGCCGTGGTGCCGCTGTTCCTCGTGCTGCTGGTCGACGGTCGGCGCGGGGTGCGTCAGCTCTGGCCGCTCGCGCTGGTGGTCGGCCTCGTCTTCGCAATCAGCCAGTACCTCTCCTCGAACTTCGTCTCCGTCGAGCTCACCGACATCATCGCCTCCCTCGCCGGGCTCGGCGCCGCGGTGCTGATGCTCCGGGTGTGGACGCCCGTCGGCGGCGCGGACGCGCTGGCGAACATGCGCCGCGAGCGGGAGGGCGAGCAGGCGGGCGCCCCGCAGAACGGGACCGCCGCCGTCGCGGTCGCCACCCGCACCCGACCTGCCCTGACCCCGGTCCAGGTGCTGCTCGCCCTGTTCCCGTACCTGCTGGTGATCCTGGTCTTCTCCGCCTCGAAGCTGGTGCCCGCGCTGAGCGCCTTCCTCGCCTCGACGGATCTGAAGATCCCTTGGCCCGGCTTGGACGGCCGGGTGCTCACCGCCGCCGGGGAGGTCTCCACCAGCACGGTGTACACCCTCCAGTGGCTCTCCTCGCCGGGCACCCTGCTGCTGCTGACCGGGATCGTGGTGGCGCTCGTCTACCGACTCGGCGCGCGGGACGCCGTCGACGTGTACGTCACCAACCTCGTGAAGATGCGCTGGTCGATCCTCACCGTCGCCGCGGTGCTCGCGCTCGCCTACGTCATGAACCAGTCGGGGCAGACGATCACCATCGGCACCTGGATCGCCGGCACCGGCGCCGCCTTCGCGTTCCTCTCCCCGATCCTGGGCTGGCTCGGCACCGCGGTCACCGGCTCGGACACGAGCGCCAACGCCCTGTTCGCGACGCTCCAGCAGACCGCCGCCGAGAAGGCCGGCCTCGACCCGGCGCTGCTGGTGGCGGCGAACACCTCCGGCGGCGTGGTCGGCAAGATGATCAGCCCCCAGAACCTCACCATCGCGGCCACGGCCGTGGGCCTGGTCGGTCAGGAGTCCGCCGTCTTCCGCCGCGTCATCTGGTGGAGCCTCGGCATGCTCGTCGCGCTGTGCCTGCTGGTCGGGCTGCAGTCGAACGTGCTGTCCTGGATGATCCCCACCCCCTGACCCGCTCCCGCTCGCCCCCATACCCCCGTCCGACACGAAGGAGGACCCCATGGTCCAGCGTCAGATCCCCCGCCCCTCCGAGCTCCTCGAGCTCATGAAGTTCAAGAAGATCGACCTCGACCCCAAGCGGCGACGGCTCTCCTCGGCGCTCACGATCGAGGACCTGCGCACGATCGCGAAGCGCCGCACTCCCGCCGCGGCCTTCGACTACACCGACGGCGCCGCCGAGCGGGAGATCTCGATGCGCCGCTCCGTCGAGGCCTTCGAGGACATCGAGTTCCACCCCTCGATCCTGAACGACGTCTCCTCCGTCGACACCACCACGCAGATCCTCGGCGGCAGCTCCGCGCAGCCCTTCGGCATCGCCCCCACCGGCTTCACCCGCCTGATGCAGACAGAGGGCGAGATCGCAGGTGCCTCGGCGGCCGGCGCGGCCGGCATCCCCTTCACCCTCTCGACTCTGGGCACGACCTCGATCGAGCACGTCAAGGAGGCGAACCCGCTGGGTCGCAACTGGTTCCAGCTCTACGTGATGCGCCAGCGGGAGATCTCCTACGGCCTGGTCGAGCGGGCGGCGGAGGCGGGCTTCGACACCCTCTTCTTCACGGTGGACACCCCCGTGGCCGGTGCACGGCTGCGCGACTCCCGCAACGGCTTCTCGATCCCGCCGCAGCTCAGCCTCGGCACCGTCGTCAACGCGATCCCGCGCCCCTGGTGGTGGTGGGACTTCCTGACCACCGCGAAGCTCGAGTTCGCCTCGCTCTCGGAGACCGGCGGCACCGTCGGCGAGCTGCTGAACTCCGCGATGGACCCCTCGATCGACTTCGAGGACCTCGCCGAGATCCGGAGGATGTGGCCCGGGAAGTTCGCCGTCAAGGGCGTCCAGACCCTCGAGGACGCGAAGAAGCTCGCCGACCTCGGCGTCGACGCGATCGTGCTCTCCAACCACGGCGGTCGCCAGCTGGACCGCGCCCCCGTGCCCTTCCATCTTCTGCCCGAGGTGGCGCGCGAGATCGGCAAGGACGTCGAGATCATCCTGGACACCGGCATCCGCAGCGGTGCCGACATCGTCGCCGCGATCGCGCTGGGCGCCGACTTCACGATGATCGGCCGCGCTTACCTCTACGGACTGATGGCCGGCGGCAAGGAGGGCGTGGACCGCACCATCGAGATCCTCGCGAGCCAGGTCGAGCAGACCATGAAGCTGCTGCAGGTCCCCACCCTCGCCGATCTCAGCCCCCAGCACGTCACGCAGCTCGGCCGCCTCACCCGCCTCGGCGAGGAGGAGCGCCGCTCCCGGGTGCTCTGACCGGCCCGTCGCGGGGCGCGTCGGCCGGTCAGACGCGCCCCGCCGCCCGTGTACATCGGCGGCGCGGAGTTTTAGGGTCGGGCCATGACCCCCGACGACGCCGCCCCTGCCGCTCCGTCCCCCGCCGACCGCCGCGCCCCGGACATCAAGCCGCGCAGCCGCACGGTCACCGACGGCCTGGCCGCCACCACCTCCCGCGGCATGCTGCGCGCGGTGGGGATGGGCGATGCCGACTGGGACAAGCCCCAGATCGGCATCGCGAGCTCCTGGAACGAGATCACCCCCTGCAACCTGTCGCTGGACCGGCTCGCCCGTGCCGCGAAGGAGGGCGTGCACTCCGGCGGCGGGTACCCGCTGCAGTTCGGCACCATCTCGGTCTCCGACGGGATCTCGATGGGGCACGAGGGAATGCACTACTCCCTCGTCTCCCGCGACATCATCGCCGACAGCGTCGAGACGGTGATGCTCGCCGAGCGGCTCGACGGCTCCGTGCTGCTGGCCGGCTGCGACAAGTCCCTGCCGGGGATGCTGATGGCCGCGGCGCGGCTCGACCTCGCGAGCGTCTTCGTCTATGCGGGAACGATCATGCCCGGCCGCGCCTCGCTCACCGACGGCACCGAGAAGGACGTGACGATCATCGACGGCTTCGAGGCCGTCGGCGCCTGCGCGCGCGGGCTGATGAGCCGGGAGGACGTCGGACGGATCGAGCGCTCCATCTGCCCGGGCGAGGGCGCCTGCGGCGGCTTCTACACCGCGAACACCATGGCGACGGTCGCCGAGTCGATCGGCATGTCGATCCCCGGCTCGGCCACTCCCCCGTCGGCCGACCGGCGCCGCGACGCCGACGCGCGCCGGGCGGGCGAGGCCGTGGTGGGGATGCTGAGACAGGGCATCACGACCTCCGACATCATGACCAAGGCCGCCTTCGAGAACGCCATCAGCGTGGTGCAGGCCTTCGGCGGCTCGACCAACGCAGTGCTGCACCTGCTCGCGATCGCGCACGAGGCGGGCGTGGACCTCACCCTCGAGGACTTCGCCCGGATCGGCGCGAAGGTGCCGCACCTCGCGGACCTCAAGCCCTACGGCCGCTACGTCATGAACGACGTCGACCACGTGGGCGGCATCCAGGTCGTGATGAAGACGCTGCTGGACGAGGGCCTGCTGGACGGGGACTGCCTGACCGTCACCGGCCGCACGATCGGCGAGAACCTCGAGGTCCTCTCGCCCCGCCCGGCCGACGGGACCGTGCTGCGCCCGGCGACCGCGCCGATCGCCCCGACCGGCGGGATCACGATCCTGCACGGCTCGCTCGCCCCCGAGGGCGCGGTGGTGAAGTCGGCGGGCTTCGAGGAGGACGTCTTCGAGGGGACCGCGCGCGTGTTCGAGCGGGAGCAGCAGGCGCTGGACGCGCTGAACGACGGCACGATCGACCACGGCGACGTGGTGGTGATCCGCTACGAGGGCCCCAAGGGCGGGCCGGGCATGCGCGAGATGCTCGCGATCACCGGCGCGATCAAGGGCGCCGGGCTCGGCAAGGACGTGCTGCTGATGACGGACGGCCGCTTCTCCGGCGGGACGACGGGCCTGTGCGTCGGCCACATCGCCCCGGAGGCGGTGGACGGCGGCCCGATCGCGTTCGTGCGCGACGGGGACCGGATCCGTCTGGACGTCGGTGCGGGCACCCTCGACCTGCTGGTCGACGAGGCGGAGCTCGCCGCGCGCCGGGAGGGCTGGGAGCCGCTGCCGCCGAAGTTCACCAAGGGCGTGCTGGGCAAGTACGTGAAGCTCGTGAAGTCCGCCTCCCGCGGCGCGATCCTCGGGGACTGAGCGGGGCGAGGACGGCTCAGGGCTCGGCGACGAGCAGCACGAGGGACCCCTCGTAGCGCGGCAGGGTGCGCAGCGCGCCGTGTCGGGCGTCCCAGGTGCCGTCGAGCAGGTCACCGGCGAGCTCCCGGGTGAAGCGGTCGATCACCGCGGGCTCGACGAGGCTCCAGGCCGAGCAGGCGCGCTGCGCCTCGGCATCGAGCAGGTGCTCGGGCCGTCCGTAGTAGGCCTCGGTGAACCCGTCGGTGCAGCCTTGCGGGATCAGCACGGTGCTGATCGAGACGCTGCCGCCGAGCCCGTCGGCGAGCGCGTCCGGCGACGGGCAGCGGCGCGCCTCGACCTCGAGCACCTCCGGCGCGTACTCCCGCACCCAGAACTCCTGCACCCGGGTCGGGTCGCAGGTGAGGATCACGACCGGACCGCGCGTCACGCGGCGCAGCTCGGCCAGGCCCGCAGGAAGGTCCTGCCACTGGTGGACGCTGAAGGTGGCCATGGCGGCGTCGAAGGAGTCGTCGGCGAAGGGCAGCTGCTCGGCGGTCGCGTCCACGGCCGGGGACAGGCGGGCGGGGCGCTGGGCGCGCATCACGGCGGAGGGCTCGACGGCGCTGACCTCCCGGTCCGTCGGCTCGTAGGAGCCCGCCCCGGCGCCGACGTTCAGCACGGTGCGCGCCTCGCCGAGCGCCTGCGCGATCACGGCGGCGAGCCGCGGGTCGGGGCGTCGGTAGCGGGAGTAGGTGGACCCGAGGGCGCCGTAGTCCGCGTCTCCCGCGCTGCCGTCGTGCCTGCGCTGTGCCATGGCTGTCAGCCTAGTGAGCGGTCCGACGGAGTGGTCGAAGGGGTCCCGCGGCCCGCGTCGCTCCGCTCTTGTGTCGCACCCCGTTCCTAGGCTCGTGAGCATGTCGCCGTCGCGCCGCTCCGCTGCGCGCTCCGTCCCCGCCGATGCGGCGCGGGCCGAGCGCGAGCGGATCCGTGCACTCCTGCTCGCGCAGCGTCCCGAGCTGGGCGCTCGCCTCGCCGTCGGCCCGAGCGGTGCGCTCGTGATCCCGCTGCGCAGGGGTGGGAGCGTCGAGATCGGCAGGATGCGCCGACGTGGCACGCCCCGCTGGGTCGTGGTCGCACCGTCGGCGGCGGGCGCGCGGGTGCGAGAGCCCGCGACGCCGGACGCGATCGTCCGGGTCGTCCTCGCCGCGCTCGACGAGGACGCGACGGGCAGGTCGCTCAGCGCGGTGCGATGAGGTCCGCGAGGATCTCGATCTGGGGGCGGAGGATGTCCTCGCCGAGGGCGACCGCATCGGGGCCGAGCTGGCCGAACAGGTGGGCGCTGATCACGCCGACGAGCCCGGACCAGGCCGTGACGGCGCGGGCGGCGGTCGCGGCGTCCGTCTCGATCGCGAACTCCGTCAGATGCCGGTCCAGCAGTCCCGAGACCGCAGGGGCGAGCGCCGGCGAGTCACCGAGCGGTCGATCCCCCCGGGCCGCGTCGGCCGCGATCGCGAGCACCTCGCGGGTCACCTGCGTGCCGGGCGCGTTCGTGGTCTCCGACGGCGCCGCGCAGCCCGGGACCGGGGTGCCGTACAGCAGCGACCAGCGCTCCGGGGCGGCGAGCGCCCAGCTCGACATCGCCCCGCCGAGGGCGAGGAAGCGCTCGCGCGGCTCGTCGCCGGCGCCCGCGAGACGCTCCTCGACCGCGGCGGCGAGGTCCTCGTAGGCGTCGACGATCTTCCGAGTCCTTCTACGGCTTCCAGGGCGGAGCCGCGTCCCTCGCGGAGGACGCCCCGCCCAGTCCGCAGGACGAGAAGGGACGGGTGCGGGTGGAGCTGCTGGCCGCGCGCCGGGCACACCGGGCCCGCACCCTCAGCGTCATCGCCTCGGACCTGATCGGGCCGAGCACCGTCGGCACCGGAGCGGCGGTCGCGACCGCGATGGTGATCGAGCCAGTGCTCGCCGGGCGTCGCGCGATCCTGTTCGGCCGGGCCGACGCACCGCACACCCTCACCCACGTGCCGGATCTCGCGGCGGCGATGCTGCACGCCGCCCGCCGCGCCGAGCACCTGACCGGGGCCGCGGGCGATGCGGTGCTGAACGCCCCTGCCGCCCCCGCCCGCACCCAGCGGGAGCTGATCGCGGAGGTGTCCCGGCTCGTGGGCGCGTCCGCCCGTCGGCCGATCCCGATCCCCCGTGCAGCTCTTTCCCTGCTCGCCCCCTTCAACACCTTCGCCCGTGAGCTCCACGGGATCTCCGGGCTCTGGTACGGGCCGTGCGTGCAGGTGCCGGGGCGTCTCGAACGGGAGGAGGTGCTCGTCGCGACGAGCTGGGAGGACGCGGTCGGCGCGACGGTCAGGGCGGCGCAGGGCGCTCGCGACACGGGGGCTGTTAGCGTCGCCCCATGAGCGACTCCGCTGCCCCCGTCGGCCCCTCCCTCCATCTCTCCGTCGTGATCGACCGCCCCTGGCGTCGCGTGTACGAGTACGTGAGCGATCCGCGGAATCTGCCCCGCTGGGCGGCCGGGCTCGCGGGCAGCGAGGTGCAGCGGGAGGTCTCCCAGTGGTCGATGAGCTCGCCGATGGGGCGGGTGCTGGTCAGCTTCGTCCCCGAGAACGATCTGGGCGTGGTGGACCACACCGTCACCCTCCCCACCGGCGAGTCCGTGCTGAACCCGCTGCGGGTGCTGCCGCTGACGGAGGAGAGCTGCGAGGTGGTGTTCACCCTGCGCCGCGGCGCGATGAGCGAGGCGGAGTTCGCGGAGGACGCCGAGGCCGTCGGCGCGGACCTGGCGACGCTGCAGAAGATCTGCGAGCAGGACTGACCCTCCGGGCAGGGATGCCCAGCGATCGAGAAGCACACCCAGCGGTTCTTCGCGAAGCTCGGGCTGAGCGACGACGCGAGCGTGCCCCGGCGGGTGACGGGGTGCTGACGCTGCTTGGGAAGTAGCCGAGCGGCCGGCTCGCGCGGCCCGCCTTTCCTCCACAGTCGGGGGTTGTGCACAATTCTTGTCGAGGTATTGACAGGCCCCGTCTTCGCATTTTCCGCGGTCAACCCAAGGCGTCACCATCGAACCGTTCCTCCGACGGGTCCGACAGGGCGCACGCGACGGGCAGCCACTCGTCACATAGAGCATGACCAGCAATCTCTCCGCGCAGACGCCGCTACGGCCACCTCGACCCTTCCTCCACACACCCACGTCCTCCACAGTTCTGTACACATTTACGAGGAGGCCGTCGGATTCATCCACAGATCCCCCTCAGGCCTGGTGTCACAAATCGCACACAAGTACGATGGAGGCATGGCTCACACGAGACGGCAGGACGAGGGGGACCGCCCCGGTGGGGACTCACCCCGCCCCGGCACAGAGCCCCCGTCGGCCCGCGCGTCCGGGCCTGACGGCGGTTCTGAGCCGGCCGGCGGTTCTGCAGAGGTCGACGTCCTGGATCGGGCCGCCGCGCAGATCGCAGGCCTCGGCGCCGGTCCGTCGGCCCGCGCGGTCCTCGCCGAGGTGCTGACCTTCACCCTCCACGCCTTCACCCGCACCCGGTCCACGCGCGATCCGCTGCCGGACACCGCCCCCGGCAGCGCCGAGGAGGCCCTCGCCGTGCTCGCCGGGCTCGATCACCTGCGCTCCGCACTCGCCGCGATCGACTCGATCTGGCAGGTGCAGGCCGAGCAGAGGATCGCTCGCGACGACGAGGCGCACGACGTCCCCGCCTCCCGCCGTGGCAAGGGTGCATCCCACGAGATCTCGCTCGCCCGTCGCGTCTCCCCCTCCTCCGGCTCCTACTCCCTCGCCGCGGCGCGCCGGCTCGTCCAGCAGCTGCCCGGCACCACCTCTGCGCTGCGCAGCGGACGGCTCACCGCAGAGCAGGCCTCGGCCGTCACGACCGCGCTCGACGGCGCCTCCCCGGAGACCTGTGCACGGATCGACCGGCTGATCGCCGAGGACCCCGAGGCGCTGCAGGGACGCGGGAGGAAACGCCTGGCCTCCGACCTGCGCGGCATGGTCCAGCAGCTCGAGCCCGAGGGCTCACGGGACCGGGCCGAGCGCGCCGCACGCGCACGCCACGTGACGATGACTCCGCTGGCCGACGGGATGGCGCGGCTCAGCGCGGTGCTGCCCGGCCTCGAGGCGACCTCCGTGATGCAGACCCTCCACGCGCGCTCCGAGTCGCTCCGCGCCGCCGGCTCCCGCACACCCGCACGCGCCCTCGAGGCGGACCTGCTGGTGGATGCCGTGCTGCGAGCAGCCCCCAGGCGCACCGCCCTCACCCCCACCGCCTCCCGGCCACGGCTCGACCTCGGCATCGTCATCACCGACAGGGCGCTGCTCGGTCGCGGTGACGAGGAGGAGTGCGCCCTGCTCGAGGGCTACGGAACGATCCCCGCCCACGTCATCACCGACACCCTGCAGGGCCGGCCTCCGGGACGGATCCGCGAGGTGGGGTCCGAGGATCCGCCGGTCATCAGCGGGACTCCTGCTGCGGAAGGTCCGTTCGACGCCGACGATCCGGTAGGGACCAACGATCCACACGGTGACGGCACCAGCGATCCACCGGACCCATCCGCCTCGATCGAGCACCCCGACCAGGAAGCCGCCGCCGTCTTCCGTCGGCTGTACGCGAGTCCGCGCCCGGGCGAGCTGGTGGCGATGGAGTCCCGGGCGCGCGCCTTCCCCGTCGGGCTCTCCCGGCTGATCCGTCTGCGGGACGTCACCTGCCGCACGCCCTGGTGCAATGCGGTGATCCGCCACATCGACCACGTCGTGCCCCATCACCGCGGCGGGCCGACCAGCTGCGAGAACGGCCAGGGCCTGTGCGTGCGCTGCAACCTGGCCAAGGAGCACGGGCAGTGGGAGGTCACGACAGCCGACGCGGAGGCCGGGGCCGGGGCCGACGGCGCGACCCGACATCGCTGGAGCAGCCCGCACGGAGCCGTCGGCTACTCGTCCCCGCCGAGCGTGGTCCCTCCGCCCCTCCGCGCCGAAGGGTCCGCTCATACCTCTGGGGACGACTCCGCCCCGACGGAGGACGGGGGCTCCCCGCTCGGCGGCGATGCAGAAACTCCGTGACTCCCGCCGCCCCCGCCGCCTACGCTCGCGCTGACGGCCGACGGACCGACTGGATCCCGGCTCAGCGCACCTTCCGGGCCAGGGTCGTGATGACGTGCCAGTGCTTCTTCTCCGCGAGGAAGCGACCGTCCTCGTCGCGCACCGAGCGGTCGATCACGTGGAAGTCGCGGAACATCGCGTCGATCTCGTGGAGCGGGAGCGTGGCGACATCGGGCAGCTCCGCCCAGGAGTCGTTGGGGCCGAAGAAGTCCACGGCCATCACGCCGCCGCGCGGGAGGGCGCCGACGAGCTTCTCCCACACCTCCGGCAGCGCCTCCGGGCCGAGCAGGCCCAGGGTGTAGGTCGAGTAGACGATCTGCGCGGACGGGAACTCCGCCACGTCCTGGATATCGGTGTGGTGGAAGGTCACCGAGCCGCTCATGCGCTCGTTCTCCACCAGGCGGGCAGCGAGGGTGTCGTCGCTGTCGTAGGCATGGACCTCCCAGCCGCGCCGGGCGAACTGGAGGGAGTCGGCACCGGCGCCGGCCCCCAGATCGAGCACCACACCGGGACGGCGGTCACCTCCGGCCGCAGAGATCGCCTTCCCCACGAGCCGACGGGCGGGACGGCCCGCGGCGTGGGCGTTCAGCGCCGCCCAGTCAACCTTCTCCGCCGTGTCCATGTCTGTCAGGCTCCACCATGCTGATTCCCGGTTCAACTTCCCGTGACCCAGGCCGCGTCCTATTTCGTCACGGGCGAACAGGAGCCCCTCGGAGGGCCACCGCGCGACCCCTCTAGGATGGCGGGATGACGGCCACCTCCCTGCGGATCGCTGCGGTCTGCCTGCACACCTCACCGCTCACCGAGCCCGGAGGCGCGGACGCGGGCGGCATGAACGTCGTGGTGCTCGAGCAGTCCCTCGCCCTCGCCCGGCTGGGCCACCGCGTCGACCTCTTCACCCGACGCTCCGACCCCGACGCCCCGGCCGTGGTCGAGGTCGCCGACGGGGTGCGCCTGCTGCACCTCGAGGCCGGGCCCGCCGCCCCCGTCGCCAAGGGCGACATGGACGCGATGATCCGGCCCTTCCGCGAGCAGCTGCGGCCGCACCTCGCGGGCGGCGCCTACTCCCTCGTCCACTCCCACCACTGGTTCAGCGGCGTCTCCGCCCTGCCCCTCGCCCGGGAGCTCGACCTCCCCCACCTGCAATCCTTCCACTCGGTCGCGGCGCCCGAGGGCTCCTCGACGCTCGAGGCCGGGGAGCCGGCCGAGTCCGAGGGCCGCATCCCCGGCGAGCAGTTCGCCGCGACCGGCTCCGACCTCGTCATCGCCGTCTCCGACGCGGAGGCGCGCACCGTCGTGGAGCGCTACGGCGTTCCCGGCGAGCGCCTCGCCGTGGTCCGCCCCGGCGTGGACGTGGACCGCTTCCACCCCTGCGAGGACGTGCAGGCCCGGCGCCACCGCCCCACCCTCCTGTTCACCGCGCGGATCGAGCCGCTGAAGGGCCCCGACCTGGCGCTCGAGGTCCTCGCTCGGCTCGACCCCGCACGGGGCGCGCGGCTCGTGCTGGCCGGCTCCGCCGCCCCCGCCTTCGCCGAGTACCTCGAGTCGCTGCGGGACCTCGCGAAGGAGCTCGGCGTCGAGGACCGGGTCGAGATGGTCGGCACCCTGGACCGCGATCAGCTCGCCGAGGCGATGCGCTGCGCCGGCGCGCTGCTGCTGACCAGCTGGTCGGAGACCTTCGGCCTCGTCGCCCTCGAGGCGCAGGCCAGCGGCACTCCCGTCCTCGCCTGGCGCGCGGCCGGCGGGGTGCGGGAGGCCGTCGCGCCCGACGGCCTGGTGCAGGGCAGCCGCGACCCCGACGTCTGGGCCGAGACCCTCGAAGCGCTCCTCGACGACGAGGACCGCTACGCGGCGGCGGTCCGCGCCGCCCGCGAGTTCGCCGCCTCCCGCACCTGGGAGGCGACCGCCGAGGCGCTCGCCTCCCAGTACACCCGTCTCGTGGAGAAGCGCGCATGAGCACCGACCCCTGGCAGCTGCTCGGGACCGCACGCACCGTGCTCGCCGTCCACGCCCATCCCGACGACGAGTCGCTCTCCACCGGCGCGCTGCTCGCCGCGCTCGCCGCCGACGGCACCCGCGTCGTGCTCGTCACCGCGACCCGCGGCGAGGAGGGCGAGATCATCCTCGGCGCGGTCGCCGACGGGGACGAGCGCCCCCTCGAGGAGATCCGGGAGCAGGAGATCGATGCCGCGACCGCCGCGCTCGGGATCGCCGAGCGGCACTGGCTGGGCACCGCCCCCGCGCTCGCGGCCGGCGCGGCCCC
>NZ_KV788940.1:0-19302 GCF_001807385.1 Brachybacterium sp. HMSC06H03
CCAGGACAGCTCGGAGACGTGCACCAGGCCCATCAGGTCCTCGCCCAGCAGGGTGGTGGAGCCGACGATGCCGGGATGCGGCGGCACGGTGTTGTGGATGAACACCATGAACACGGCGATCGGCATGCCGATCGCGACCGGTCCGCGGTGCCCGGCCGCCTTCGCGAAGGCGAAGATGATCGGGACCAGGATGATGAAGGCGACGTCGAAGAAGATCGGGATCGCCACCAGGCCGGACGCGATCAGCAGCGCCTGGGCGAGGCGCTTCTCGCCGAGGGCCTCGGCGGCCGCGTGGGCGATGACCTCGGCGCCGCCGGTGCGCTCGATGATCCCGCCGAGCATCGCGCCGAGCCCGACGAGCAGGGCGACGCTGCCGAGCGTGCCGCCCATGCCCTCGATCATCAGGGGGACGACGTCCTGGACGGGGATGCCGCCGGCCAGCGCCGTCAGCACCGCGACGAGGAGCAGGGCGACGAAGGCCGGCCACTTGAGCTTGATGACCGTGAACAGCAGGATCGCGATCGCGCCGGCGGCGATGCCGACGAGGAGGAGGGGGTCCATCAGGTCCTTCCGGAACGGGCCGGGGCGGTCGTCAGCGACCGCCCCGGCGTGAGGATGTGCTGGTCAGCGCTCGATCTTGTCGAGGCTCAGCATCTGGGCGAGAACCTTGTCGAGCTCCTCGTCGTCCCAGACCTTCGTCCAGTCGGGCTTGATGATGGACTCGCGGCCGTAGTCCATCGCGCGCAGGCACGCCTCGGAGAAGGGGTTCGAGCCGCGCAGCGCGTTGGTGAGCGAGATGAAGATGTGGCCGTAGAACAGGGCCTTCACGGCCTTCTCGGGGATGCCGACCTCGTTGATGGCGTGGTCCATCGAGTCCTTGAGGAACTGGCCGATCATGCAGCCGGTGGTCTCCACCAGGGTGGGCTCGAGCTGGGCGAGCTGCTTGATCGTCACCCAGTGCACGTCGATGACGGGGGCGTAGATCGCGCGGATCACCTCGGCGGTGCGCGCGCGGACCTGCTCGTCGCCGCCCTCGTAGGCGGCGACGACCTCCTGCGGCGCGGCGATGCCGCCGAAGGTGTCGGCCCACTCCTCGGGAGTGGTGCGCTCGAGGAAGACCGACGGGTGGGCGGGGTGCGCGCAGGCCTGGTGGACGCCCTCGCGCTCGGCGAGCAGGCCCGCATAGGCGGCGGCCGGGTCCAGGGTCAGCAGCACCGAGCCGTCCTTCATCAGCGGCACGACCTGCTCGGAGATCTTCCCGAGGATCACGTCGGGGACCGCGAGGATCACGACGTCGGCCGCGGTCGCGGCGTCCTCGAGGGTGGAGACCTCGCGGCCGAGCTCCTTCAGGCGCTCCTGGCCCGCCTCGGACGCCTCGACGTAGAGGATCGGGGCGTCGGTGAGGTTCAGGTTGTTCGAGACGCGGGTGCCCATCTTCCCGGCCGCGCCGACGACGGCGACGGTGATCGACGGGTCGAGCTCCACGGTCTTGCCGTACAGGGGGTTCAGTTCCTTGCTGCTGGTCATCGGTGACTCCTTCTGGTGGGGCGACGGGTTTCGTCGGCGTGTGGGGCGAGGGGTGTCGCGGGGGTGTGCGGTGGGGCCGCGGGGCGGTGCGACACGGGGTCGCGGGGTGGGGGCCGGCGGGGCCGGTGCTCATCGGGCCGGGCCGACGGGGTCGACGTCGGCCGACTGGTCAGGCGGGGGAGGGGCGGTGCGCCTCGCGCCAGGCGCGCAGCGCGGCGAGGGTGCGGTCGGTCCAGGCGCGCTCGGTGTCGAGGGTGGTGGCGAGGTCGCCCTGCCAGGGCAGCCAGTGCTCGACGATCGCGGAGGGTGCGCGGCCGACGGCCGATGCGGAGCGGTCGCCGGAGTAGACGTGGCGCAGCTCGTGGTCGAGGTCGAGCAGGCCCTCGCCGAGCGGGGCGCCGGAGTAGGTGAAGCCCACCCAGCCCTCCTGGCGCGCGAAGGCGAAGTCCTTCACGTGCAGGTTCACGGTGCGCGGGGCGCAGGCCTCGACCACGTCCTTCGGGTGCTCGAGCGCCGAGACGCAGTTGGCCGGGTCCAGGCAGATCCCCACGTGCGGGGAGTCGAGCTCCTCGACGATGCCGAGCAGGGTGGAGGTGGGGACCTGCTCGTAGGTCTCGAGCGCGAGCGAGATGCCCGCCTCCTCGAGGCGGGGGAGCGGGGCGCGCAGCTCGGCGACGGCCGCGGCCGTGCCGGCCTCGATCTCCTGGGACTGGATCATCGAGCGCAGCGTGCGGGCGCCGAGCGCTTCGGCGATGTCGAGGTACCGGCCCAGGTGCTCGCGCCCGATGGTGCGGGTGCCCAGCTCGAGCTCGACGCCGAGCAGCTCGGCGCGCTCACGCAGGTCGTGCAGGCCGGCGGTGTCGAGCTGCTCGATGCGGGGGTCGTCGCAGATCTGGAAGACCTCGCAGCCGAGCTGTGCGGCGCGGTCGATCATCCCCGGGATGTCGAGCGGGGAGGGGTTGCGGCTCTCGAACTCCCAGAACAGGGAGTAGGTGCCGATGCCGATCTTCATTGTCCGGGGACTCCGTCGTTGGTGTCGGGCAGGTGTGTGGTGGTCACCGTAGACGGAAGAACCGCAACTGGTCAACCGGTTGGCCATGGGGGCGCGGGAGGGCGGTTCAGAGCGTCGGGGTGTCGAAGGTGGCGAGGTGTTGCGCCGCTGCGAGCATGGGGGCGCCGAGGCGCGGTCGAGCGAGAGCGCGCGTCTCGGGTGGGGGGGTGCTGAGTCTGTCTCGGGTGGGGGTGTGTTGAGTCTGCTCGCGTCGATCCATCCCCGTCCGAGTTGTCGGAATCACCCGGTCATTCGGGCAGCTCAGACGGGACGTACCCCCATAGGGACACCTCGGGAGGGATGGGCCTCGAGAACGGCCCAGCAGGGTGAGGGGGCGAGCGGCTGGGTCAGCCCGCGTCGACGCCCTCGTCGCGCCTCGCCCCGGCGTCCTCGGCGACCCGCAGCAGCCGAGCCCGGGCGGTGGCCATGTGGGCGATCATCGCGGAGGCCGCGCGGTCGCCGTCGTGCGCCTCGAGCGCCTCGAGGATCGCGGCGTGCTCCTCCAGCGCGATGCGCATGTCCTCGGCCTCGTGCACGGAGCGATCGTTGTAGACGCGCAGAAGCTGCCGGCTCACGGCGAGCAGGTCCGTGACGATCGGGTTCTGCGCGGCGGCACCGAGCACGGCGTGGAAAGCGGCGTCCGCGGTGACGAAGGCGTCGAGGTCCTCGAAGCCCTCGCGCATGCCCTCGATCGACTCGCGCAGAGCGTCGAGCCGCTCGGAGGAGATCCGCTCGGCGGCCAGGCGGGCGCAGAAGCTCTCTAGGCCCGCTCGCAGCTCCATCAGCTGGTCGGTGCTGCGCTCGCCGATCATCAGGCCCCAGCTGAGGGTCTGGGGGAGCAGTTCGCTCGCCGTGCCGCGCAGGTAGGTGCCCGAGCCGGGGCGCACGTCGACGATGCCGAGGATCTCGAGGGCCGCGAGCGCCTCGCGGATGGCCGAGCGGCCGACGCCGAGGGCGGAGGCGAGCTGGCGCTCCGGGGGGAGGCGGGTGCCCGGCTCCAGTCCGCCGCCCGTGAACAGCTCGAGCATCCGGCCCGCGACGCCGGAGACCGGCGTTCCCGCGGGGACGGCCGACAGCGCCTCGGCGAGGGCGTCGGAGGTGCTGTCGGAGAAGGCGGGCATGCCTGGGAAGGTATCAAGAGGAGGGATGATGCGGTCGTCGTGCACGCCGAGGCCCTTGACATCTGTGCCGCTGGCCCTAAGATGATCCACGATCCTATTGGATAGTGAGTTTGCAGCGACGCGGCATGCCGGTCTACGCCTCCGCTCACGGACCGACGACGGAAGAGGACGATGATGCCCGCCCCCGCCCCCCGCATTGCGATGACCTTCGGCGACTTCTCGGGCATCGGCCCCGAACTCGCCGTCCGCCTGCTCGCCGAGCCCGGCAACCTCGACAAGGCCCAGGTGCTCGCCCTCGTCTCCCGTGAGGAGTTCGACCGCGCCTGCGCGGCCGCCGGCGTGAGCGTGCCCGTCGCGGATTCCCCCACCACCGGTGCGGTGCACCTGGTCGGCTCGCCCCGCCAAGACGTCGAGGTCGAGGTCGCGAAGACCTCGGTCGCCGCCGGTGCGCGGGTGATGGAGGACCTTGAGAAGGCGCTGGCCATGTTCAAGGACGGGCAGGTCGACTCGATCATGTTCCTGCCACTGAACAAGACCTCGCTGCACCTGGCCGGGATGCACGAGGAGGACGAGCTGCGCTGGTTCGCCAAGGAGCTCGGCTTCGACGGTTTCACCAGCGAGCTGAACTTCGTGCCCGGACTGACGACCTCGCGCGTCACCTCGCACATCCCTATCTCCGAGGTCGCCCAGCACATCAGCGCGGGCCGGGTGCGCCAGGCGATCCAGCTGCTGAACCAGGTCGTGCTCGGCACCGGGGTCGAGAAGCCCCGCATCGCGGTCGCGGCCCTCAACCCCCACGCGGGCGAGAACGGCCAGTTCGGCCGCGAGGAGATCGACCACATCGCCCCCGGTGTGGAGCTCGCCCGCGAGGTCGACGGCATCGACGTGAAGGGTCCCTTCCCGAGCGACACCCTGTTCATCAAGGCGCGCGATGGCCAGTTCGACGGCGTCGTCACGATGTACCACGACCAGGGCCAGATCGCCGTGAAGCTCATGGGCTTCGACAAGGGCGTGACGGTTCAGGGCGGCCTTCCCGTCCCGATCGCCACCCCTGCGCACGGCACCGCCTACGAGATCGTCGGCAAGAACGTGGCGCACCTCGGCCCCAGCCAGCGGGCTTTCGACATCTCCGTCGGACTCGGCGCTCAGACCGCAGAGTCCCGCACCGCCTGAGCTCAGGGCAGGGCGCTCCGGAGGGCCGGTCGGGACGCCCTGCATCCGGCACCCCAGGGGTGTCGGCACCCGGGCGGACGTCCGGGTCGAGGGCCGGAGAGCTCTGAGGTCATCCGGGTCGTGCTCGGCAGTCGTTGCGCGAACGAGACCTCTCAATCCACAGTTCCAATAGGATCTTCGGTATCGTCGTCTCCGAACGGCGCTCCGCGGACCGCCACCCTTCGGTCGACGACGCGTCGGCCGCCCGTCTCAACGAGGAGATCTGATCATGAAGCGACGTTCCGTACTCACCGCAGGCGCCATCGGCACCGTCGGCCTTGCACTCTCCGCCTGCTCCGGGGGCTCCGGCGGAGGCAGCTCGGCCGACGGGGAGTTCGACCCCGGCAACCGCGTGACGATGATCGTCCCGTTCTCCGCCGGCGGCGGCTCCGACATCGCCGGTCGGGCGATCGCCGCAGGCCTCGAGGAGGTCACCGGCGCGACCATCACCGTGGAGAACCGCGTGGGCGGCTCCGGCGCGGTCGGCTACTCCGGGCTCACCAACGCGGAGGGGGACGGCTCCATGCTGCTCGCGAGCGAGACCGCGCTGATCACCCTTCCGATCGTGCAGGACGTCGACTTCACCTACGAGTCCTTCACCCCGATCATGAAGGCCGGGGAGGACTACAACCTCGTCGTCGTCGCCGCGGACTCGCCCTTCCAGTCGATCACCGACGTCATCGAGGCCGCGAAGACCAAGCAGCTCAACGCCGCCGTCTCCGGCGCGACCGGACCGGACCACATCGCCTGGAGCCTCATCGAGCAGGAGCAGGGGATCGCCCTGGAGCGCGTCACTTTCGAGTCCAGCTCCGAGGTGCTCGCGGCACTCATGGGCGGCCACGTCCAGGTCGCCGCCTCGAGCCCCGGTGAGCTCACCGGCCAGCTCGAGTCCGGCGACATCCGCGCCCTGTGCGCCCTGGCCCCGGAGCGCTACGAGTACGACCTGCTCGCCGACATACCCACGGGCTCCGAGGAGGGCGTAGAGGTCACCTTCGCCCAGTGGCGCGGCTTCATCGCGCCCGGCGGCATCGACGACGCCGCCAAGGAGTATTGGATCGCGAAGGCCAAGGAGTACGAGCAGAGCGACGCGTACAAGGAGTTCATCGAGTCCAACATGCTGCAGCCGGTCACGGCCTACGGCGACGACTTCGTGGAGTACCTCCACCAGTACGCCGCCGACGTCGAGTCCGTGCTCGGGAACTGACGGGGAGTGCCATGACCGATTCGACGATCGAGACGCCGCGAGCCCGTTCGATGCCGAAGACGAGCGACCTCGTCGGCACGGGGATCCTCGCGCTGGTGGGCCTCGTCGCGGTGCTGATGGGGCTCGGGTACGGGCTCATCGGGGACAACGGCCAGATCGGGCCTGGCTTCATGCCCGTGCTGACCGGCGCGTTCATCCTCGTCGCCTCGCTCGCCGAGATCGGTCGGCTCTTCCTGGCGCCGAAGGACGGCTCGACCGCCGGCCTCGGCGGAGTGGCTGAGGAGCTCTCCGCCGAGGCCGCGGCCGCGCAGGCGGCGGCCAGGTCGGAGCACGGACAGGACGCCGACGGGCAGGGGAGCGGTGCGCAGGACGCCGACGAGGAGCGGGACGTCTTCGGCCGCACCGCCAAGCAGCGCAACCGCACGGTGCCGCTGGTCTTCGCGATCATCCTCGGCGCCGTGCTGCTCACCCAGGTGCTCGGGATGCTGCTCTCCCTCGCGCTGATGATGTTCGTCATCGTCTTCCTGATCGAGAAGAAGCCGCTGGTCCCGTCCCTGCTGACGTCCCTCGCCGTGCTCGCGGCCGCCTATCTGATCTTCGCCGTCATGCTCGGGGTGCCGCTGCCTCAGGGCATGCTCGGCATCCTGTGAGGAACTCCCGATGATCGACAATCTGATGCTGGGGCTCGAGGCCGCGGTCAGCCCCGAGAACCTCTTGTGGTGCGCGATCGGCGTGGTCCTGGGCACCGTGATCGGTATGATGCCCGGACTGGGCTCCGCCACCGGTGTCGCGATCCTGTTGCCGGTGACCCTCACCATGGAGCCCGTGACCGCGCTGATCATGCTGGCCGGGATCTACTACGGCAGCCAGTACGGCGCCTCCACCAGCTCGATCCTGATCTCTACGCCAGGCGACTCCTCCTCCGTGGTGCTGACGCTCGACGGCTACCAGATGGCGCGCAAGGGACGCGCCGGTGCGGCTCTCGCGATCTCCGCGATCGCCTCGTTCATCGCGGCGATCATCTCGCTGATCGTGATGCTCGCGATCGCCGCCCCCATCGCGTCCTGGGCGTTGAACTTCGGACCGCCGGAGACCCTCGCGATCATCCTGCTCGGCATGGCCACGATCGTGACCTTCGCCGGCGAGAACATGCTGCGCGGCATCATCATGGCCGCCGTCGGCCTGTTGCTGTCGATGATCGGCATCGCCTCCGGGTTCACCACCGCCCGCTTCACCTTCGGCAGCGTCGAGCTGCTCAGCGGACTCGAGTTCGTAGCGGTGATGATCGGCATCTTCGCCCTCGGCGAGGTGCTCCACCAGATCCAGCGCGGCGGCGAGAAGCCGATCCGCGCCGGGTTCCGCGACCTGCTGCTGAAGAAGGACGAGGCCAAGCGCATCCCGGGTCCCGCCCTGCGCGGCACCTTCCTCGGCACCGCGCTCGGCGTGCTCCCCGGTGCGGGAGCCACCCTCGCCTCGTTCATGTCCTACGGCCTCGAGGGCCGCGTGGGCAAGCACCGCAAGGAGCTCGGGACCGGCACCGTCGAGGGCGTGGCCGCCCCCGAAGCCTCGAACAACGCCGCCGCGAACGCGAGCTTCATCCCCACCCTGGCGCTCGGCATCCCCGGCTCCGGCACCACCGCTATTCTCCTCGGCGCCTTCGTGATCTTCGGTCTGCAGCCCGGGCCGATGCTTTTCGAGCAGCAGCCCGACCTGGTCTGGGGCCTGCTGGTCTCGTTCTTCTTCGGGAACCTGCTGCTGCTGGTCCTGAACCTGCCGCTCGCCCCCGTCTTCGCCCAGGTGCTCCGCGTCCCGTACAGCTACCTGTACCCGATCATCATCGTGCTGAGCCTCGTGGGCGCCTACGCCGTCGGCAACAGCCTGTTCGCCGTGTGGGTCGTGTTCTTCGCCGGTGTGCTCGGCTTCTTCATGAAGAAGTACGACTTCCCGGCGGCGCCGCTCGTGCTGGGCCTGGTGCTCGGCCCGATGCTGGAGCGCACCTTGGTGCAGACCTCGTCCATGGGTCACGGCAACCTGCTGATCGTGTTCGAGCGCCCGCTGTCGGCGTTCTTCATGGTCGTGGCGATCCTCGCCTTCGTCGTCCCGCCGCTGTGGACCGCGATCCAGGGCCGCCGCCAGAGGGTGCAGACGCAGAAGGCGAGCGTCGACGCCTGAGCCCCGCCGGCGTCTACGCCGGCACCACTTCCCCGCAACACCACCAGGATCAACCGGTCCTGCACAGATTCCGGAAGGACCTCCATGTACACCGCTGAGACCTGGCCGATCGGGGCCAATATGCTCTCCTTCGGCAGCACCGCCTCCGACGGGACCCCGCTGAAGGACGCACCCTCGACCGTCTGGGCCTCCCACCTGCGACAGGTGAAGGAGCTCGGCGTCGACCAGGTCGATCCCACCGACGCCTGGCTCCCGCTCGCCTCGCTCAGCGAGGACCGCCTCGAGGAGTTCCGCCGCGTCCTGGACGGCGAGGGACTGACGCTCTCCTCGATCTCGATGACCCGCAACTCCGTCGTCGACGCGGACAACGGCGAGCAGAACCTGCGCGATGCGCACCGTTATCTGGAGATCGCGCCGAGCTTCGGCGTGACCGTGGTGAACACAGGGTTCATGCAGGCTCTGACCCCCGTGCAGCAAAAGGCGACCTGGTTCTGGCTCGCCGACGGACACGTCGACGACCCGGCTCGCCGGGACCTCGCGATCGAGCGGGTCCGGGTGCTCGGCGACGCGGCCCGCGCCCAGGGCGTGCAGCTCAGCCTCGAGATGTACGAGGACACCTTCGTGGGCACCGCCGACGACGCCGTCTCCTTCGTGACGGACGTCGACCACGAGGCCGTCGGGCTGAACCCCGACATCGGCAACCTCGTGCGCCTGCACCGCGAGGTCGAGCCGTGGACGGACATCCTCGAGAAGGTGCTCCCCCACGCCAACTTCTGGCACATCAAGAACTACACCCGGGACCAGGACCCGGCCACCGGTGCGTACTCCACCGCCCCGATGCCGCTGAAGTACGGCTACATCAACTACCGGCAGGGGATCCGCCGAGCGCTCGAGCTCGGCTACACCGGTCCGTTCTGCTGCGAGCACTACGGGTCGGACTCCCTCGGCGTCATCGCCGAGAACGTGCACTACATCCGGCAGGTGCTCACCTCGGCGCTGTCCGAGAAGAGCTGAGCTCCCCTCAGGCGGTGGGGCGGAACGGGCGCTGCCGTCGCTGCCATCGCTCCTCGGCTCCCGGGCGTCGATCCCATAGGATCACAAGGGCCCGACGGGGTGCGGTGCGTGATCAGCGCACCTCGACACGACGGGTCACA
Organism: Brachybacterium sp. HMSC06H03; assembly: GCF_001807385.1. Lineage (NCBI taxonomy): Bacteria > Bacillati > Actinomycetota > Actinomycetes > Micrococcales > Dermabacteraceae > Brachybacterium > Brachybacterium sp. HMSC06H03. The sequence continues at coordinate 9,442 of NZ_KV788940.1, forward strand.
TCGACGGCGTCCGGCGGGGTGCCACCGGACGAAGGAGTTCCCCCTAATGACCATCTCGACCGTCACCATCGTCGGCGCCGGATACATGGGCGGCGGCATCGCCCAGGTCCTCGCCATCGCCGGCTTCGACGTCACCATCGCCGACGTCAGCGTCGAGAACGCGAACGCGTCCCTCGAGCGACTGCAGCGCGAGGCGCGCGAGTTCGAGGAGCAGGGCCAGTTCTCGCCCGGCTCCGCGGACCTCGTCGCGAAGAACATCTCCGCCGGCAAGAGCCTCGAGGAGGCCGTCGCCGACGCCGACTTCATCGAGGAGGCCGTCTTCGAGCGCCTCGACGTCAAGCGCGACGTGCTCGGCACGATCTCGCAGCACGCGCGACCTGACGCGATCATCGGCACCAACACCTCGACCATTCCGGTCAAGGAGCTGGTCAGCGCGGTGAAGAACCCCGAGCGCTTCCTCACCGTCCACTTCTCCAACCCCGCCCCCTTCATCCCCGGCGTCGAGCTCGTCGCGGGAGAGGCCACGACGCCCGGGACCGTCGCCGCGGTCAAGGAGCTGCTCGAGAAGTCGGGGAACGAAGGCGCCCAGGTCGCCGACACCCCCGGAATGGTCCTGAACCGCCTCCAGTACGCGCTGCTGAAGGAGGCGACCTCCATCGTCGAGGAGGGCGTCGCCACCGCCGAGGACGTCGACACCATCGTCCGCACCACCTTCGGCTTCCGGCTGGGCTTCTTCGGCCCCTTCGCGATCGCCGACCAGGCGGGCCTGGACGTCTACGCGAACTGCTTCGTGACCTTCGAGGACGCCTTCGGCGACCGCCTCGCCACCCCGACGATCCTCACCGACGCCGTCGCCGCGGACCGCAAGGGCCTCAAGAACGGAAAGGGCCTCCTCGGCGACTACGACGAGGCGACCGCCGCGGAGCTGATCGCCTACCGCAACAAGGCCTACGCGAAGATGTCCCAGCTCCTCACCGAGCTCGGCCCCGCGCCGCAGGCCTCCCCGGGGGCGAGCTGAGCCGTCTCGTCCGCGTCGCGAGTCCTCCCTCTCTCCAGCCTCCTCCCCGTCATCGTCCCCGAGGGGACGTCCGCTCTACCGGAAAGCCCCTGTGACCGCGACCTCGCCCTCCTACCGTCGCCTGCTGATCCTCGACGACGACCCCACCGGCTCGCAGTGCGTCGCCGGGATCGACGTCGCCTTCGACCTCGATCCGGCGCTCCCCGTCGGCGTCCTCGAGCAGCCCGGCAGCGCCTGCTTCGTCCTGACGAACACGCGCGCGCTCGACGAGCAGGAGGCGGTCGCGCTGAACCGGCGCGTCCTCGCCGGGGTGCTCGACGGGGGAGTGCCGGCGTCCGGGCTCCACGTCGTCTCCCGCTCCGACTCGACCCTGCGCGGGCACGTGATCGCCGAACCGGTCGCGATCGCCGACGAGCTCGCCGCGCGCGGCATCGACGTCGATGCCTTCGTGCTCTGCCCCGCGATGCTCGAGGCGGGCCGCTTCACGGAGGGCGACGTTCACTACGCCACCGTCGGCGGGGAGGCCGTCGAGGTCGCCGAGACAGACTTCGCCCGCGACGCCACCTTCGGGTTCACCAGCTCCGACCTGCGCGCCTTCCTCGAGGAGCGCTCCGGCGGAGCGGTGCGCGCGGCTGACGTCCTCTCCCTCTCCCTCGAGGACATCCGCGCCGGCGCAGGCCGGCTGCGGGAGATCCTCTCCGGGGCCCGCGACCGCCGCTGGGTGGTCGTCAACGCCACCGAGTACGAGGATCTCGAGGTCGTCGCCGAGGCGATGGCCGCTCTCGAGGCGGAGGGCCGCACCTTCGTGACCCGCTGCGCCCCCTCCTTCGTGCGCCCGCTGGTCGGGCAGCAGGGTGCCCGCGTCGTCGACCCCGCCTCGATCACGATCCCCGTGGGGCGGCTCGACCACGGCCTGGTCGTCGTCGGCTCCCACGTCGGCCTGACCACCACGCAGCTGCGCGCCGTGCAGCGCCGCGGCACCCTCGCCGAGGTCGAGATCCACGTCCCCTCCGTGCTCGACGAGCGCCGCGAGCAGCACCTCGCGGGTGTCGCCGCGCAGGTGGCGGAGACCCTCCGCAGCTCCGACTGCGTCGTCTTCACCAGCCGCGACCTGGTGCGCACCGACGATCCCACTGAGTCCCTCGCCATCGCCCGCAGCGTCTCCGACGCCGTGGTCGAGGTGGTGCGTCGGGTGCGCGAGGCAAAGCCCGCCTGGGTGGTCGCCAAGGGCGGGATCACCTCCCACGAGGTCGCCGAGAACGGCCTCGGGATCCGCCGCGCCCGCGTCGAGGGGCAGTTCTGGCCGGGTCAGGTGTCGCTCTTCTCCGCCCAGGAGGCGCCCGACGAGGTCCTGGGCGCGCCCTACGTCGTCTTCCCCGGCAACGTCGGCGGCGAGCAGGCGCTCGCCGACGTGATCGACGTGCTCACCGCCGCCGTCGCCGCCCGCTGACGGCGGTCGCCAGGCCGGGCGCTCCGACGCAGAGTCGGTCGGCGCGGCGACACGGCAGCGGTTCCTATAGGTGTATCACTAGGCGGGACGTCCAACTGCCGCCGTGGGCGAGCCTGCGGTGAACGCCGAGGCGAGGGTACGAGTTGGCGCTGACCGGAGGTCTTTGGCGTAGCGCTCAGTTTGCGACCCGCTGCTGACAAGACCGAGCCGACGGTCTAGAGTGCAGAAATCCTATTGGAAATAGTGGCTGCGGTGATGCGATGAGGATCCCGTCCACTGCCCGAGCAGAGTGAAGGAGCTCTTCTCATGTCGGCACCTGCACCGAACCCCGGTCGCTCACCGCTGCGGCCCACCCGAGTCCGCCTCGGCATCTTCTTCGTGCTGTGGCTGATCGTGCTTCTGAACTACATCGACCGCACGGCGCTCTCGATCGCGCTGCCATACATGTCGGAGGACCTCGACCTCGACCCCGCGATGCAGGGCTGGATCCTCTCGCTGTTCTTCTGGACCTACCTGATCTTCCAGATCCCCGGCGGCTGGCTGCTCGACCGCTTCGGCGCACGCAAGGTCGTCGGCGCTGCCGGTGTGACCTGGGGTCTCGTGCAGACCTCGATCGGGTTCCTGACCTCGGGGATCGGCCTCGGCATCGCCCGACTCGGCCTCGGCGCCTTCGAGGCGCCGACTGCACCGTCGGGGTCGAAGATCAACAGCGCCTGGATGCCCCCGAGCGAGCGGGCACGCGGCGCCACGTTCATCGACATGGCCGGGGCCTTCGGGAGCGCCGTCGGCGGCATCATCGTCACCTCGATCATCGGGGTCTTCGGCTCCTGGCGCTGGGCCTTCATCATCACCGGCCTCATGACCGTCGCCGCCGCGATCATCTACTACCTCTACGTGCGCGACACCCCCGAGCAGCACCCCAAGGTCAACAGCGCCGAGCTCGAACACATCCGCCAGGACTCCCAGACCGACATCGCCGTCGAAGCGGCTGGAGAGGGCTCGGCCGAGGAGACTGCGGCTCTTCCGCGGATCTCGGACTACGCCCGATCGACCTCGTGGTGGGGCTTGTGGCTGGGGCGTCTCGGCTGGGCGACAGTGTGGTGGGGGATCATCTCGTGGACTCCCTCCTACCTCTCCGATGCGCGGGGCTTCGACCTGCTCAGCGTCGGAGGCGCGACTTTCTTCGTCTTCGGGATGGGCGTCGTCGGGCAGCTCGTCGCGGGCTGGCTCGCCGACAAGGGACGCACGAAGTCCGGCAACTACAACCGCGTGATGAAGGCGCTCCTGGTCGGCTCCGGTCTCGCGATGGTCGCGACCGTCTTCCTGATCCCCGCCGTCCCGAGCGCTGGCGCCTCCCTCGCGATGCTCGCCCTCGCGGTCTTCTTCACCAACTTCGGCGGTCTCTACTGGGCGATCCCCGCCTGGCTCGCACCCGCGAAGCAGGTCGGCACCGTCGGCTCCGTCATGAACATCGCCTCGAGCCTCGGCGGGGCGCTCGCCCCTGTGATCATGGGGTACGCGATCGGGGCGGCGGGCGGCTCCTATACCGGCGCTTTCGCCTTCCTCGCCGGTGCGGCCGCTCTGTACATGCTCGGCTCCGCCACCATCAACTTCGCGCGCCCGCTCGCGACGCGGCGTGAGAGCGCGGCGGTGGCCCGATGAGCCTCTACGACGGTCCGGTCATCGACGCGCACCACCACTTCTGGCAGCCGCGCCTCGGGCGGCAGCCGTGGCTCCGTCCCGGCGTGGACATCGGCTTCCGCTACGGGCCCTACGAGTCGATCAAGCGCGACTATCTGCCCGATGACATCCGCAAGGATGCCGCCGAGGCCGGCATCGATCTCGTCGGCACGGTGACGATGGAGACGGAGTGGGAGGTCGAGGACCCCGTCGGGGAGATGCAGTACATCGCGTCGATCGCAGATGAGCATGGTCTGCCCGATGCGGCCGTCGCCCACGCCGTGCTGCGGGACCCTGACGTCGGCAGAACTCTCGAAGCGCTTGCCGAGATCCTGCTGGTGAGAGGGGTGCGGAACAAGCCCGGGCAGGCTACGGGGCCGACGGAGGCGGCAGCATCCCCGAGTCTCCTGTGCGATCCGGGCTGGCAGCGGGGGTACGCACAGCTCGCCCAGCACGGACTGAGCTTCGATCTGCAGGTCGCCTGGTGGCACCTCCACGAGGCGGTGCCGCTGCTCGAGGCGCATCCAGGCATCCCCGTGATCATCAACCATGCCGCACTGCCCTCGGATCGCTCGCCGGACGCGCTGGAGGCCTGGTCGCAGGCGCTGGAGCATGTGGCCAGGTTCCCTCACGTCTCGATGAAGGCGAGCGGCATCGGGCTGCCCGGGGTGCCATGGACCGCGGAGAACAACGGCCCGATCGTGCGGCGACTCATCGAGGCGTTCGGCCCCGACCGCGTCATGTTCGCGTCGAACTTCCCGGTCGATGGGCTCACCGCGACCTATGCGGAGATCTGGCACGGGTTCCGTCAGATCGTCTCGGACCTGAGCGTGGAGGAGCAGCGGCAGCTCTTCGCCGGAACGGCGCAGCGCGTGTACCGGCTCCCGGAGCAACTGCTCGGAGGCTGAGGCCGGGGGTCTGGGAGGCTTGAGGCGTCCGACGAGCGCCGATGCCGACGGTCGTCGTGCAGTCGGCGCACCTACCCGAAGGAGAGCCCCACCGTCATGAGCGACCCCTCGACCTGGGATTCCCTCCCGCAGCGACTGCCCGACTGGTTCCGCGAGGCGCCGCTCGGCATCTTCATCCACTGGGGACCGTACTTCGTGCCCGCCTGGGCCGAGCCCACCGCAGAGCTCGGCGCGGTCCCCGACGACCTCGGTTGGTTCGCCCACAACCCCTACGCCGAGTGGTACTTCAACACGATCCGCATCGAGGGCTCCCCGGCGGCCGAGCACCACCGGGAGGTCCACGGCGACGCGCCCTACGACGATTTCCTGGACCAGTGGGACGCCTCCGACTTCGACCCCGCCGCCTGGGCCGACCTGTTCCGCCGCGCGGGCGCGGACTACGTCGTGCCCACCACCAAGCACCACGACGGCGTGACCCTGTGGGACGCCCCCGGCACCGGGGACCGCAACACCGTCCGCCGTGGCCCGCAGCGGGACCTCGTCGGCGAGATCGCGACCGCGGTGACCGCGGCGGGGATGCGCTTCGGCGTGTACTACTCCGGCGGTCTGGACTGGCATGTGCGGCCGACGGAGCCGCTGGTCAGCGGTGAGGACGTGCACGACCTGAAGCGTCCGCGGGATGACGAGTACGGGAAGTACTGCGCCTCCCACGTCCGCGACCTCATCGACCGCTACTCACCCGACGTCTTGTGGAACGACATCGGCTGGCCCGACGAGAACTTCCACTTCGAGGAGGGCGGGCTCGGCGAGCTGCTCGAGCACGTCTACACCGCCCGCCCCGAGGGCCTGATCAACGACCGCTTCGTCGGCGCGCACCAGGACTTCGTGACCACCGAGTACCAGGCCGGCCAGATCCCCGACGGCCAGCCGTGGGAGAACTGCCGCGGCGTGGGCCTGTCCTTCGGCTACAACCAGGTCGAGGACGCCTCCCAGTACATGTCCGGCGCGCAGGCCGTGCGCCACGTCGTCGACGCGGTCTCCAAAGGCGGACGGGTGCTGTTGAACGTCGGCCCCCGCGCCGACGGCTCCCTCCACGAGCTGCAGGTCGCGGCGCTCGAGTCGCTCGGCGAGTTCATGGCCGAGCACAAGGCGCACCTGGCCGGCTCCCGCGGCCTCGGCGAGCTGGCGCTCGACGGCATCGACTGGGCGCGGGCGGTCGAGAAGGACGGGATGTGCCACGTCTTCCTCAGCGGCCCGGCCGGTGCGGTGCGGCTCGACCCCTCCGCGCTGCCGGGGGGCTTCGACTGGCCGACGGGCGGGGTCGAGGTGACCCTCGCCGGTGAGGACGCGGCACCGGTCGCGATCTCGGCGGCACGGGCGGGCTGAGGCGACCGGAACGTCGACGGCGCGCCTGCGCCGAACGGGCTGACGCCGCTCACCTCTTCGGGCGTGCACGATTCGGCGTCCCCCGCGTGACCTCAGCTCGCACAGGGCGGTGAGATCACGCAGGGGACGCAGAATTGTGCGCTGCAGCGAGAACGGTGCCGACGTGGGCGGGAGTCATCGCCCTGGCGCCGTCAGTCCTGGACGACGTCCTCCCAGCTGCGGGAGGCGGCCGAGCGCACGATCGCCTCGCAGATCTCGGCGGCGCTGAGCCCGTCCTCGGCGCTCGGGGCACGGTGCGTGCCGTCCACGACGTCGGAGAGGAAGGCGGCGCCCTCGATGGTCTTGAGGTCGTCGAAGCTCATCGGGATGCCGGGGCCGGGCTGGAAGCGGGCGTAATCCCCGTGGCCGGGGCCGGCGAGCACGGTGGTGTAGCCGTGCTCGGTGCCGCCCTCGCCGATCATCACCTCGAACTCGTTCATGCGGGTGAAGGACCAGCGAGCCGAGCCCTCGGTGCCGAACACCTCCAGCGCGTAGTCGCTGCGATGGCCGCGGGCGACGCGGGAGGACTCCAGCGTCGCGTGCGCCCCGCCGTCGAGCCGGGCGAGCGCCGCGACCCAGTCCTCGTTCTCGACCTCCCCGCGCTCCTCGCCCACCTCGAAGCCGGCGTGGCCCACGCCGAGCTTCGTCGGGACCGGCCGGTCGCGGACGAAGATGTCGGTGGTCGCGGAGACCTCGGCGATCCGCTGCCCGGTGACGTGCTGGACCAGGTCCGCGCCGTGCGAGAGCAGGTCGCCTATCACACCGCTGCCACCCTTGGCGCGATCGTAGCGCCAGGTCAGAGGCCCCTCGGGGGAGGAGGCGTAGTCGGCGATCAGCCAGCAGCGCACGTTCGTGATCCGCCCCAGCCGCCCGCCGCGGACCAGCTCGCGCAGGTGCGCGATCGCGGGGGCATGGCGGTAGTTGAAGCCCACCGCGGTCGCGATGCCGGCGCCGCCCCGGGCCGCGGCCGCGGCGTCGCGGATCTCGCGGGACTGCTCGGCGGAGACGCCCATCGGCTTCTCGATCCAGAAGGGCTTGCCCGCCGCGGCCGCCTTCACCGCGAAGTCGCGGTGGAGGAAGTTCGGGGAGCAGATCGAGATCGCGTCGACGTCGGGATCGGCGAGGACCTCGTCGATCGAGGCGACGGCCTTCTCGAAGCCGAACTGCTCCACGGCGGCCTGCTGGTTCTCCTCGATCGGGTCCGCCGCGACCACGAGCCGCGGCCGGATCCCGAGCTCCGGGAAGCGGGAGGGGAGGCGCTGGTAGGACGAGGCGTGCAGACGCCCCATCCAGCCCAGGCTCACCACACCGATGCCGATCTCACGCATGGGCGCCTCCCTGCCCGAGCTCCTTCTGGATCCGCTCGCGCATCCGCACGTTGATCGCGTCGGCCTCCTCCTCCCAGCCGAACACGCACACGGACACGGGCCCGTCGTACTCGCGCTCGCGCAGGTAGGCGAAGGCGGAGTCCCAGTCGATCTCGCCGTTGCCGATCTCGTTGTGCTGGTGGATGCGGGCGTCGACCCCGGGCGGGTTCATGATGTAGCGGTTGCCGACGTTCGCGGTGTGGTCGAAGACGTCCGCGATGTGCAGGTGCTTCAGCCGGTCACCGGCGTAGTCCATCATCTCGCGCGGATCCCGCGCGCCCTGGCCCAGGTGGTAGGCGTGCGGGAAGCAGAACTCGTAGTTCAGCCAGTCCCGGTCCACGCCGCGGATGATCTGCACGGCCCGGTCGTTCTCCTCGACGAAGTCGTAGGGGTGCGCCTCGATCGTGCACTCCAGGCCGTACTTCTCGAAGACGGGGATCAGCTATTCCATCGACCTGTAGAACTGGCCCTCGCTCTGCCGGGGACGGTTCGGGTCGCCGGAGAACTCGGTCGCGATCAGCGGCACCTCGAGGGCGTCGGCGATCTCGAGCAGCCGCTTCCAGTTGCGCACCTGCGCCTGGCGCTCCTGCTCGTCGGGGCTCGCCCAGTCGAAGACGGGGTTGAAGGTCCAGATCTTCACCCCGGTGTCCTTCATCGCCTGCTTCACCTCGGCGATCTGGTGGCGGTCCACCTTGGGGTAGTGGTGCCACTCGTGGAAGTCGGCGCGGGGCGAGAGCTCGAGGTACTCGAAGCCGAGCTCGGCGGCCTTCGCGAGCTCCTGCGCGACGCTGAGGTGCGGATGGTACATGGACGGGTCCAGCAGGATCTTCACCATGGGAGGCCTCCTCTCACTTCACGCCCAGGCCGCACTCGGCCAGGAACTCACGGGTAGCGATGGCGTTGGGCAGCGGGAGCGACGGATCGCAGGGGTAGAGGTCCTGCTCGCAGATCACGTACAGCTCCTTGTCGAGGGTGACCAGCTTCTGGACCAGGTCCTTCATGTCCGGCAGGCCCGCCGGCGGCTTCACCGAGGCGCCCTTGGCGACGGCCTCGCCGAAGGGCCAGTCCTTCTCGTGCGCCTCGCGGGTGATGTCCGGGTCGAAGGCCTTGATGTGCACGTAGCCGATCCGCTCGGGGTACTCGTCGATCATCGAGATCGGGTCGCCGCCGCCGTAGACGATGTGGCCGGTGTCCAGGCAGAAGCTGACCAGCTCCGGGTCGGTCGCCTCGAAGACGCGGGCGATCTCCTCGGGGGTCTCGATGTGGGAGTCGCCGTGGGGGTGGAGCACCATCGTGAGGCCGTAGTCCTGCTTCATGATGCGGCCCAGCTCGTTAGCGTTCTCGACGTAGCGCCGCCACGCCTCGCCGGTCAGCTCCCGGTCGTCGGTGAACTCCCAGGTCTTCTCGTCGCGGTACATCGGCGGCAGGTGCACCATGTACTCCGCGCCGACGGCGGCGTGTGTCTCGGCGATCGCGCGGAAGGTCCTCTCCGTCTCCGGCCAGGCATCCTCCTTGTGCAGGATGCCCCAGCCGGTCCCGGCCACGATGCGGAAGCCGTGCTCGTCCATCACGGACTTCAGCTCCTTCGCGTCCTTCGGGAAGTAGCCCCACGGCCCGGTCTCCATCACGGAGAAGCCGGCCTCGGCCATCTCGCCGAGCGCGGTGCGCCACGGGATCTGCTTCTCGTCCTCGGGGAACCACACGCCCCACTGGTCGGGGCACACGCCGATCGTGAGCTTGTCGTAGGGCGCTTCGGGATTGCGCGACTTGTCGCCGGGGCTGGGGGAGGGCGAGGTAGTGGTCAAGACTCTGCTCCTTCGGAGGTCATGCGGGGCGTGGGACCGGGGGTGCCGGCCGTGGAACCGGCGGCTGCGCGGCTGCTGATCAGGTTTTGCTGTCGCTACGACTCATGCGGGTGCTGCCATGAGTCGTAGCGGACGCAAAACCTGCGGGGCCGGGAACCAGGGCGGCCGACCGGACGGGCCGGGCGGCCGACGGGCCGGGCGGCCGACG
>NZ_KV788941.1:0-6138 GCF_001807385.1 Brachybacterium sp. HMSC06H03
ACCGACGGGGCGGCGCGGCCGACGGGCGGCCCCGGGGAGCGCTCGCCCGTCGACCCGCCCGTCGGCCGATGCTCACTCCGCCGGTTGCATCCCTTCCAGCACCGTGAGGAGCTCCTGCGCCGTTGCCTGCGCGTCCTTCGACCCGAAGTAGAACTCCTGGCTGATCCGGGTGAACTCCTCGCCGAAGCCGACGGCGTCCGCAGGGGTGACCCGCGGCGCGGGGGAGACCTCCGCCTGCAGGTCGCGGGCGAAGTCCAGGCAGATCCGCTCGATCTCGTCGAGTTCGTCCTCGATCGCGCTCTGCACTTCGGGGAAGGCCGTCACGCCCCGCTCCAGCCGCAGCGCCTTCGCGGCCTCCGGATCGGTGAGCAGGAAGTCCATCAGGATCCCGGCGCTCTCGGGGGCGGCGGAGGTCGCCGCGATCGACCAGTACATCGAGGCCTTGTTCACCATCTGGTGGTCGCCGCTGGTCCGGGCCGGCAGCCGCAGCAGCGTCATCGCCGCCCCGGAGGCGCTCGCGAAGGTCTGCACCTGGGTGTGGAACTGGAGGTGGAAGACGGACTTCCCGGTGCCGAACAGGCCCTGCTCGACCCCGGCGCCCACGTCCTCGATCTGCGCGTCGACGCCGGGCGTGGCGCCCTCGTCGATCAGCGACTTCGCGTACTCGAGGAAGGAGGTGATGGTCTCCGCGTCCACCGCGGTCTCGTCCTCGCGGGGGAAGAGCTGCTGCCCGGACTGGCGGGCCCAGGCGCCGAGCTCGGCCGCGCCCTGGCCGAAGAAGTCCAGCCCGATCACGCCCTGGTCGGCGCCCCACTCGCTGATCGCCGCGGCGGTCTCGCGCAGCTCCTCCCAGGTCCAGGTGGTGTCGTCGGGCAGCTCCTGGCCGGAGGCCTCGAGCAGGTCGAGGTTCACACCGACCGAGAAGATCCCGATGCCGAGCGGCGCGCCGACCAGGGTGCCGTCGGCGAGACGACCGGTGTCCAGCACCTTCGCGTCCATCGCCGAGAGGTCCAGCGACTCGCCGAGGCTCTCGAGGTCCAGCAGGGACCCCCGGGCCCCGTACGAGTCGATGTACGCCTCGTCCATCTGCAGCAGGTCCGGCATGTCGCCGCCCGCGGTCTGGGTGGCGAGCTTGTCCCAGTAGCCGGTCCACTCGCTGTACTCGGGCTCGACCGTGATCTCCGCGTTCTGTGCGCCGAACAGGTCCAGCGCCTCCTCCGTCATGGTCTGGCGCAGGTCGCCGCCCCACCAGTAGATGCGCACCGTGCCCGAGTCCTCGCCCCCGCCGCCCCCGCCGGTTGAGGCGTTCGGGCCGCAGGAGGCGAGGACGGGGATCGCGCCGGCGGCGGCGAGGAGGGCGAGGGTCTGGCGTCGGGTGAACATGGGGCCTCCGAGGATGAGCGTCATTGCCGGGTCGTGAGGGTGAAGCGTGCCAACCGGGGCGGGAAAACGCTAACCCAAGTCGGACGCCGAGGCCAGAGGAAGTCCGCGTCGCGAGGAGGGTGACCCCGATGGCGTGACGTGGGCGCACTCCAGGATGCGGCCATGAGCGACTCGATCCGCCAAGACCTCTGCCCGCTCCCCGACCGGCTGACCGATGCCCGCTTCGACCTGATGCTCGACGCGGCGCTGTTCGGCCCGTCCGCGCGCTCGAAGGTGGAGCCCGACGGGATGCTGTGGCAGAACAGCGGCGGCTGGCTACAGGTGGTCCTGCTGGCCGGCGACCGCGCAGCGGGAGTCCTGGCCCTCCTCGGAGGGGGCCTGGCCCATCTCCGGTCCCGCAGGAGACTCTGACCTCTGCCGCTCACGCCCCGAGCAGCCGGTCCACGTACTCGTTGCGGAACACGCGCTGGGGATCTAGCCGATCCCGCAGCGCCCGGAAGCGCTCCAGGTCCGGGTACTGCGCCTGCACCACCTCCGGGTCCAGCGTGAACACCTTCCCCCAGTGCGGCCGAGGCGCGAACGGGGCGAGGCGCTCCTCGATCTCGGGCAGCAGCGCCGCGACCTCGGCTGACCGCTGCTTCCAGGTGAAGTGCACGCAGGCGCTGTCGCGGTGCTGGGCGGGGGAGAGCCACAGCTCGTCGGCCGCGACGGTCCTCACCTCGGAGGCGTGCAGCAGTGGCCGGATCCGCTGCCCGAGCGGCATCACCGCCGCGAGCGCCTCGCCGATCCGCTCGCGCGGCACGAAGTACTCCGACTGGATCTCCTCGCCGCTGGACGGGGTGAACTCGAGCCGGAAGTGGGGCAGACGCTCGTGCGCCGGACCCGGCTCCCCGGTCTGGTCGGTGCAGAAGTCGGCGGGCATCCCCGGCAGCGGGTGCACGGGCCCGCCCGCCCGTCGGCCGCCGAGCCAGTGCTCGGGAAGCGCGGTGTCCTCGTCAGTGTCCTCACTCAGGCGCTGCTTCACCCAGGCCTGGGCGATGTGCCCGTCACAGTGGTGGAACAGGCTCACGCTCGCGCCCGCCCCGAGCATCTCCGCGAGGCTGCCCTCGTCCATCCGCTCGGCGGGGAAGTCGAGGTGGACCGTCTGCCGCATCGGCGCGGCCGGCACCAGGTCGAGGGTCAGGTGCGTGAGGATCCCGAGCGTGCCGAGGGAGAGGACCGCCCCGTCGAACACGTCCGGGTCGGCCTCGCGCGAGAGCGTCAGCAGATCCCCGCCCGCCGTGACCAGCTCGATCTCCCGCACCGAGGAGGCCAGGGAGCGCGAGCGGTCCCCGGAGCCATGGGTGCCGGTGGCGCTCGCCCCGCCCACCGAGATGTGCGGCAGCGAGCCCATGTTCGGCAGTGCCAGCCCGGTCGCATGGGCGGCGACAGCGAGCTCGCCGTAGCGCACCCCGGCGCCGACGCGGACGGTGCTCGCCTCGGTGTCGATCTCGATCTCCGGCGGCATCGCCGTGAGCGTCACCAGCGGCCCGTCCGACGCGGCCACCTCGGAGAAGGAGTGCCGGGTGCCGAGCGCCCGCAGCCTCGTGCTGCCGGCGACGAGCTCCTGCAGCGCGGCGACAGAGGTCGGCGCGTGCAGCGGACCCGGTCCGTAGTCCACGGTGCCCGACCAGCTGAGCCCGGGGGCGTGGAGGACGGGGTCGGGGGTGCTCGAGGTGGGCATCATCGCTCCGAGGTGTCGAGGGACGTGGTCACGGGGTGCCGGGCGCCGCACCGGCCAGGCCGTGCGCGGCGCGGCTGGCGCGCGCGTCGGGCCGGCATGGCAGGAAATGTACCGACAGGACCCATGTGGGGCTCCGCATGATTCCTGGCGGCAGCAAAAGCTGTCGACCACGGGCCGATGGGGCCCGCCGGTCGGGCCCTGCCGCACGGACGGGGCCGGGCCCGCACGGCAGAGGGGGCCGTCACCCGGGCCCGCGCGGCCGACGGAACGGGCCGCCCGTCCCGTCGGCTGCTCCGCCCGTCCCGTCGGCCGGGCCTCTCAGAACCCCTGGGCGAGGCGGTGGAAGACCTGGTTGGTGCGCAGCTCCTGGGCGAAGGAGCGAACGGTCGTGGACTCGTCGATGATCGCGAGCTCGATGTCCGCGATCGTGGCGAGGTCCTCCCACACCTCCAGGCCCACCGCCGTGGTCATCACGGTGTGGTGGGCGGCGCCGGCGGTCAGCCAGCACTCGGCGGAGGTGGCGAAGTCCGGCTGCGGCTCCCACACGGCGCAGGCGACCGGCAGCTTCGGCAGCTCCTCGTCGGGCTCGACCACCTCGACGACGTTCGCGACCAGGCGGAACCGCTCGCGCATGTCGGACAGCGCCACGACCACCGCGGGGCCCGCGTCGGCCATGAACTTCAGGCGCACCGGGTCCTCGCGGTCCCCGATCCCCAGCGGGTGGATCTCGAGCGAGGGCTTGCCGGTGGTGAGGGTGGGGGAGACCTCGAGCATGTGCGCGCCGAGGATCTTCTCGCTGCCCGGCGTCATCTCGTAGGTGTAGTCCTCCATCAGGGAGGCGCCGCCGGGCAGGCCGTAGCCCATCACCGCGGCCACCCGCACCAGGATCGCGGTCTTCCAGTCGCCCTCGGCGCCGAAGCCGTAGCCGTCGGCCATGAGGCGCTGGACGGCCAGGCCCGGCAGCTGGCGCAGCCCGCCGAGGTCCTCGAAGTTCGTGGTGAACGCGCCGAAGCCGCCGTCCTCGAGGAAGCGGCGCAGGCCCAGCTCCTGCCGGGCGCCGTAGCGCAGCGACTCGTGGCGCTCGCCGCCGCGGCGCAGCTCGGGCACCACGTCGTAGAGCTCCTCGTATTCGGCGACGAGCTCGTCGACATCTCGGTCGTCCACCGCATCTACCACTGCGACGAGGTCGTTGACGCCCCAGGTGTTCACGGAGACGCCGAGCCGCAGCTCGGCCTCGGTCTTATCGCCCTCTGTGACGGCGACGCCGCGCATGTTGTCGCCGAAGCGGGCGAGCTTGAGGGAGTGCATCTCCGCCCAGCCGGTCGCGGCGCGGGCCCAGCGGCCGATCTTGGCCTGCACCGTCTCGTCCGAGGCATGGCCGACCACGGTCTTGCGGTCCACGCCGAGCCGCGTGGCGATGTACCCGAATTCGCGGTCGCCGTGCGCGGCCTGGTTGAGGTTCATGAAGTCCATGTCGATCGTGGACCAGGGCAGCTCCACGTTCGCCTGCGTGTGCAGGTGCAGCAGCGGGGTGGCCAGCGCGTCGAGGCCCTGGATCCACATCTTCGCGGGGGAGAAGGTGTGCATCCAGGTGATGACGCCGACGCAGGCCGGGTCCGCGTTCGCGGCCAGCGCCACCTCGCGGATCGCGTCGCGATCGGTGAGCACGGGCTTCCACACGATCCGCACCGGGATGCCGGAGGCGGCGTCGAGGGTCTCGGCGATGGTGCGGGACTGCGCGGCGACCTGCTCGAGCGTCTCGGGGCCGTACAGCCCCTGGCTGCCGGTGAGGAACCAGATCTCGCGGGTCTCGAAGGGATTGTGCATGGTGTGTCCTCGTCTCTGAGTGGGATCGGTGCGGGCGACGGGCGGCAGGTGGGTGGGAGCAGGTGGCGCAGGCGTCGGGGCGTACGCCGGGTGGGCCGGTGTCAGCGCTGGCCGTAGACGTTCTGGTAGCGGTCGAAGAGGGAGTCGACGAGGGACTGCTCGATGGGCAGCGGCTCGCCGAGCTGGCGGGAGACGTGCACGGTGCGTGCCACCTCCTCGCACATCACGGCGGCCTTCACCGCGGCGCGGGCGTCCCTGCCGATGGTGAAGGGGCCGTGGTTCTGCATGAGCACGGCGGGGGAGCGGGACTCTCGCAGCGTCTCGACGATGCCGCGGCCGATCGAGTCGTCGCCGATCACGGCGAAGGGGCCCACGGGGATGGGGCCGCCGAACTCGTCGGCCATCATCGTCAGCACGCAGGGGATCTCCTCCCCGCGCGCCGCCCACGCGGTCGCGTAGGTGGAGTGGGTGTGCACCACCCCGCCCACGTGGTCCATGTGCTCGTAGACGTAGGCGTGGGCGGCCGTGTCCGAGGAGGGGGAGAGCGCATCGGGGGTGCCGTCGACGATCTTCGCGCCGTCGAGGGTGCACACCACCATCGTCTCGGGGGTCAGGTCGTCGTAGGAGACGCCGGAGGGCTTGATGACGAACAGGCCGGGGACGCCCTCCGGCAGATCCGGGACGCGCTCGGAGACGTTCCCGGCGGTCCACACCACCAGCTGGTTGCGGGGCAGCTCGGCGTGCAGGGCGGCGACGCGCTCGCGCGTCGCGGCGACGGCGCGCTGGGCGGCGTCGGGCAGGTCGGTCAGGACCAGGGTCATGGGACTTCCTTCCGGTGCGGGGTCTGCGGTGCTGTCAACGTTCACAGATGGAGCGAAGGGGCATGCCGCACGATCGGCGGCCAAGGTCGGAGTGGATCGACAGGCACGCTGTCAGGGGGTGAAGCGGTCGTCACGGTCGCGCGAAGGGGCAGCCGACGGAGCGCTTCCGCGCGGCGCCGGTCGTGGGATCAGCGGAGCAGGTCCCCGGCCCGGCGGGCGAGCGGGAGTCCGTCGCGGTAGGCGTCCAGCCAGGTCGTGTGGCCCTCGCGGCCGGCGGCCTCGGGGGAGCGGGTGGTGATGTCCTGGCCGGCGAAGACGACCTCGTCGAGATAGGCGCTGAGGGACTGCGCGCCACCCGCGGCGGTGGCACCCGATCCGTCAGCC
>NZ_KV788942.1:0-7801 GCF_001807385.1 Brachybacterium sp. HMSC06H03
CGGGTTCGCCCGCGGCCCGCGCCGCCGTTAGAGTGAACCGACCCCGTCCCCTTCCAGGAGGTCCCGGTGCAGACCGTGCCCACTTCGCCCGTCCCGGATCCGGGCTCCCGGATCCGGATCATCGCGCTCGGCGACGAGCTCCTCGCCGGGATCGGCGACGCCCGAGCGCTGGGCTGGCTGGGCCGGGCCGTGGCCAGCGAACAGGGTGCCGACTGCCGCATCGACGTGTTCTCCGCGGCGCTGCCGGGCGAGACCTCCGCCGAGCTGGCCGAGCGCTGGGACGCCGACGTCAAGCGTCGCTTCTCAGAGCAGGGCCGCGCCGACGGCTCCGTCGACCACCGGGTGGTGCTCGCGATGGGCCGCGCCGACGTCGAGGCCGGGATCTCCCTGGCCCGCTCGCGCCTGAACCTCGCCAAGATCCTCGACGGCCTCGAGCGTCTGCGGATCCCCGCCTTCGTGGTGGGCCCCGCCCCGAGCCGGGACCCGGCCACCACCGCGGGAGTGCGTGAGCTCTCCGGTGCCTTCGAGGACGTCTGCGCACGGCGCCGCATCCCCTACGTCGACACCGTCGGCGGGCTGGTGGGCCACGACCAGTGGGAGAGCGACCTCGCCCGATCCGCCGGCGACCACCCCGGTCAGACCGGGTACGGCCTCATCGCCTGGCTGGTGCTGCACAGCGGCTTCGGCTCCTGGCTCGGCACCTCCCGCTGACCCCGTCCGGTGGGTCGGCTCTCCGGCCGCCCGCACACCGCTCGTCCGCCCAGGACGCCTCGGACGGCCCGGTCAGCCTCCTCCCCCATCGAGTGGCAGATCTCTGCGCGAGGAAGCTGCCGGCCGGCTCGGGGCGCGGGCGGGTGAGGTCCGACTCAGGTGCTGCGAGGGGCTCGGATGAGGCTCCGCGCGGAGCCTCCGATATGGCATGATCGACGGGTTCATTCCGGGTGAAGGAAGGAGAGCGTGATGAGCAAGCGAGGACGCAAGCGCAAGGCTCGCCGCAAGAACAGCGCGAATCGCGGCAAGCGGCCCAACAGCTGACCGCGCCGTCGCCGATGGCGACATGACGAAGGGCTCCTCCCGGTGGGAGGAGCCCTTCGTCATGCTCGGGGACGGAGCCGACGCCCCCGCTGCTCAGGCCGGGGGCAGGGTGCGGCGGGGGGTCGTCGAGCGGGTGACGCGCACCGTGGAGCCGTCAGCCCCGGTGGTCGTGCTCGTGCTGGTGGTGGTCACCGTGATGGTGCGGCACGTGTCGGCGATGCGGGCCCGCAGGTCGGAGGGGGCGCGGTCCGCGCAGCTGCGGCGCACCAGCTCCTTCAGCCGGCGCAGGCGCTCCCACTCGTCGGCGCACTCGGGGCAGTCGTCGGTGTGCCGGCGCATCCGCTCGACGGTCTCGCGGGGGAGCTCGCCGTCGAGCGCCTCCTCGAGCCCGAAGCTCATGTCGCGCGTCGAGCCGGTCGTCGTCTCGCGCGTCGAGGTCTCGCGCATCGCGCGGTCGTCCTGGGTCATCGCTCCTCCTCCCGGTCCGCGGTGCCGGCTCCGGTGTCGTCGGCGGCGTCCCCCGCCGAGGGCTGCGCACGCAGGAAGCCCGTGCGCCGGGCATGATCGGTGAGCTTCTCGCGCAGCTGGCGCCGCCCGCGATGGAGCCGGGACATGACCGTGCCGATCGGTGTGTCCATGATCTCGGCGATCTCCTTGTAGGCGAAGCCCTCGACATCGGCGAGGTAGACCGCCATGCGGTAGTCCTCCCGCAGCTCGGACAGGGCGTCCTTCACCGCGGAGTCCGGCAGGTGGTCCAGCGCCTCGGCCTCCGCCGAGCGCAGGCCCGTGCTCGAGTGGCTCGAGACCTCCGCGAGCTGCCAGTCCTCGACCGTGTCGGTCCATGCCTCCTTGGGGCGGCGCTGCTTCTTGCGGTAGCTCGAGATGTAGCTGTTGGTCATGATGCGGTACAGCCACGCCCGCATGTTCGTGCCCGGGGTGAAGCGGTCCTGGGCGCGGAACGCCTTGACGAAGGTGTCCTGGACCAGGTCCTCGGCGTCGTGCGGGTTGCGGGTCATCCGCAGCGCGCCGCCGTAGAGGGAGTCCAGGTGCGAGAGCGCCTCGGTCTCGAAGTCGAAGTCCGCCGCGGGATCGGCCTGCTCCGCGGAGGGCAGGCCGGTCCCGTGGTCGGAGGTGGGCTGTGTCTGCGTCATCGTCCCCAAACCTACGCCACCCGGGATCGCGGGGGCGCGCTCCAGCAGTCCGGTCGTCATGCGCCGCTCCCTCCCCGGCACCCGCCGGCGTGCTCGACCGTCCCGTCGGGGCCCCGACGGGGGCGCGGAACCGTGTCCGCGCCGTCCGATGCAACGCATTGGGCGTGGGGGATGTTCCTCGGGCGGTAGTGTGGGGGTCGGTGATCTTCCCGACAGGGCTGATCACCGGACCGTCGACACCTGCTCAGAACGTGAGGACACCATGGCCCTGGTCCGCCGGATCGCACGACCGCTGCTCGCCGCCCCCTTCGTCTTCGAGGGCGTGCGCACCGCGCTCCGCCCCGAGCGCGAGATCGACGTCTACCCGCAGGCCTTCGACGCGGTCGACTCGGCGCTGTCCAAGAGCTCCGCGCCGGGCTTCGTCAATTCCCGCGCCGTGGTGCGCGCCGCCGGCGTCGTCGCCGCGGGCGCCGGCGTCCTCTACGCGACCAACCGCGTGCCCCGCGCCGCCGCGGCCCTGCTCGTGACCACTTCCGTCGGCTGGGCCGGTCGGAAGAAGGTCTGGGAGCTGCGCGGCGAGGAGCTCGTCGCCGAGGTGCAGTCCATCCTCACCGACGCCGGCCTGCTGGGCGGCGTGCTCCTGGCCGTCGTCGACCACGACGGCCGCCCCTCGCTCGGCTACCGGGCGAACAAGTTCGTCGAGCGCAGCCAGAAGAAGGCCGCGCAGAAGCAGCGCGAGCTCGAGAAGAAGGCGGGGAAGGTGGAGAAGAAGGCCAAGGGCGCCGTCTCCACCGCCCAGAAGCAGCTCGCCGACCAGCACGGCTGATCTCCATGGGTTCGGAGGTGCTGTGGAACGCACCGGTCGCCGACCAGCCGGTCGACGCCCTGGTGCGGGTTCCCGGGTCGAAGTCCCTCACCGCACGCTGGATGCTGCTCGCTGCCGCGGCGAGCGAGCCGTCCACGCTGCGCGGCGCGCTCGTCTCCCGCGACACGCGACTGATGCGCGATGCGCTCGAGCGGCTCGGCGCCGTGCTGGAGGTGCGCGACGGGGTGCTGCACGTCTCCCCGATACCGCCGGCCTGCGAGCACCCCGCCGAGCCGATCGAGATCCACACCGGCCTGGCCGGGACCGTGATGCGCTTCGTGCCCCTGCTGGCGGCGCTGCGCCACGGCGACGTGCGCTTCACCGGTGACGACGCCGCGCTCGTGCGGCCCATGGACGCGGTCGTCCAGGTGCTGCGCGGCCAGGGCGTCGAGGTGACCGAGCACGGCGAGCCGGGACGGCTGCCGTTCACGGTGCACGGCCGGGGCACGCTGCCCGGCGGCCGGGTCGAGGTGGACGCCTCGGCCTCCAGCCAGTTCATCTCCAACGTGCTGCTGGTCGCGGCGCGGGCGGAGACGGACCTCGAGCTCGTCCATGTCGGGAAGGAGCTCCCCTCCCTGCCCCACATCGACATGACCCTGGAGACGCTGCGCCGCGCCGGGGTCGAGACCTCGCACGAGGTCGACGCCGAGGGCCGTCACTCCTGGAGGGTCGCGTGCGGCCCGATCCGTCCGCTGGAGGTCGTCGTCGAGCCGGACCTCTCCAACGCCGGGCCGTTCCTGGCGGCGGCGATGGTCACCGCCGGCACGATCGCGGTGGACGACTGGCCGGAGACGACCACCCAGCCCGGCGACGCGTACCGGGAGCTGCTGACGCGGATGGGCGCCGAGGTGTGGCGCGAGGACGAGGCGGTGGTGGTGCGCGGCACGGATGCGCTGCACGGCATCGAGGCGGACATGTCGGCCGTCGGCGAACTCGTCCCGACCGTCGCGGCGCTGTGCGCGCTCGCGGACTCGCCCTCGCGGATCACCGGCGTCGCGCACCTGCGCGGGCACGAGACGGACCGCCTCAAGGCGCTGGCGACCGAGCTGACGAAGGTCGGCGCCAGCACCGAGGAGCTGCCCGACGGGCTCGTGATCACGCCGGGCCCGCTGCGCGGTGCCGTCTTCGAGACCTACGAGGACCACCGCATGGCGACCGCCGGCGCGATCATCGGCCTGCGCGTCCCCGGCGTGCAGGTGGTCGACGTCGGCACCACGCAGAAGACCCTCCCCGACTTCGTGGGGATGTGGCTGTCGATGCTCCACCCCGAGCCGGCGGAGGGCGACGCGTGAGCCCGGTGCCGCGCGGGTCGGGTGCGGCCCGGCACGGGGCGCCCCGGTCCCCGCGCGGCCAGGAGGCCACCTCGTGGTGAGGCGGTCCGTCCGCGACTTCGACGAGTCCGACGTGCGGATCCGCCCCAACCGGCGCGGCTCCCGCCCCCGGACCAAGGACCGCCCCAAGCACGAGGACGCGATCACGGCCCGCGTCGTCTCGGTGGACCGCGGGCGCTGGCGCACGATCGTCGGCGAGGGCACCGAGGACCAGCGCGCGGTCACCGCGATGCGTGCCCGGGAGCTCGGCCGCTCCCCCGTCGTCCCCGGCGACCTCGTCGGCCTCGTCGGCGACACCTCGGGACGGGAGGGGACGCTCGCCCGCATCGTGCGGATCCAGGAGCGCAGCTCCTTCCTGCGGCGCAGCGCCGACGACGACGACTCGACCGAGCGACCCCTTGTCGCGAACGTCGACGTGATGGTGATGGTGACGGCGCTGGCCGATCCCGAGCCGCGCGGCGGCATGATCGACCGCTGCCTGGTCGCGGCCTACGTCGCCGGCATCGACGCCCTGCTGGTGCTGACGAAGGCGGACCTGCGTGCTCCGGAGGAGTTCCTGGCCGCCTACGCCCCGCTCGGCCTGGAGCACGTGGTGACCCGTCGGGAGTCCCTCGCGGAGGCGGAGGATCCGGAGCACCCCGGCATCATCGGCCTCGAGCAGCTGCGCGAGCGGCTCTCGGGACGGATCAGCGTGCTCGTGGGACATTCCGGGGTGGGCAAGTCCACCCTGCTGAACGCCCTGGTCCCCGGGGCGGGCCGCGCCACCGGCGTGGTCAACGACGTGACCGGGCGCGGCCGCCACACCTCCTCCTCGGCGCTCGCGATGCAGCTGCCGGAGGACGACGGCTGGGTCATCGACACCCCGGGCGTGCGCTCCTTCGGCCTGGGGCACGTGGACCCCGACGAGCTGCTGGAAGCCTTCGCCGACCTCGCCGATCTCGCCGAGCAGTGCCCGCGCGGATGCACCCACCTCGAGGACGCGCCCGACTGCGCCCTCGACGATCTCGTGGACAAGGGCGAGGCCGGCACCGCCGGTCCTGCGCGTCTGGCCTCCTACCGTCGCCTGGCCGAGGCGCTGCGCCGCAACGACCCCTGGGACGTCTGAGCGCCGAGTCGCTGCGGCCCGACGGGAGCGCGGGAACCTATCGTGGACCCCATGTCCAGCCGCTACGCCGATGACCTGCGCCTCGCCCACGTGCTCGCCGATGCCGTGGACCAGCTGACCACCTCCCGGTTCAAGGCGCAGGACCTCGAGATCACGACCAAGCCCGATCTCACCGAGGTCACCGACGCCGACAGGGCCGCCGAGCAGCTGGTGCGCTCCCAGCTCTCGCGCTCCCGCTCGCGGGACCAGGTGATCGGCGAGGAGTTCGGCTCCACCGGCGCGTCCCCGCGGCAGTGGGTGATCGACCCGATCGACGGGACCAGCAACTTCGTGCGCGGGGTGCCCGTGTGGGGCACGCTGATCGGCCTGATCGAGGACGGCCGCCCCGTCGTCGGCCTCGTCTCCGCGCCGACGCTGGGACGCCGCTGGTGGGGTGGGGAGGGCGCCGGGGCCTGGACCGGCTCCCGGCTCAGCAGCGCGACGCGCCTGCAGGTCTCGACCGTGAGCACGCTCGAGGAGGCCTCCCTGTCCTACTCCTCGCTGCACGGCTGGGCCGACCACGAGCTGCTGCCCGAGATGCTGAACCTCATGCAGCGCTTCTGGCGCACCCGGGCCTACGGCGACTTCTGGTCCTACATGCTCGTGGCCGAGGGCGCGGTGGACGTCGCCTGCGAGCCCGAGCTGAAGCTGCACGACATGGCCGCACTGGTCCCGATCGTCACCGAGGCCGGCGGTCGCTTCACCTCCCTGGACGGCGAGCCCGGGCCGTTCGGCGGCAGCGCGGTGGCGACGAACTCGCTGCTGCATGAGGAGGTCCTCGAGGCGCTCGCGCCCCGGGAGCGCTGAGCCCCGGTCGGCACGTGTCCGCCGGGACCCGCGCGGCGGCAGCCGGGGCCGGCTCTCGGTACGATGGCGGGACCCAGCGTCGCGGGATCGACCCTGTCCTCCCGTGCGCCCGTTCCCGGACTCTCGGAGGTTCCGCCCTATGACCGTCAAGCGCGTCGCACTGCTCACCGCCGGGGGCTACGCCCCGTGCCTCTCCTCCGCCGTCGGCGGACTGATCGAGCGCTACACCGAGCTGGTGCCGGACGTGGAGATCATCGCCTACAAGCACGGCTACTGGGGCCTGCTCTCCGGCGAGAAGATCGTGGTCGACGACGAGGTGCGCGCGAAGGCGGGCATCCTGCACAACTACGGCGGCTCCCCCATCGGCAACTCCCGCGTGAAGCTCACCAACACGAAGGACCTCGTCAAGCGCGGCCTGATCCAGGAGGGCGAGAACGCCCTCGAGGTCGCCGCGAACAAGCTCAAGGACGACGGCGTGGACGTGCTGCACACCATCGGCGGCGACGACACCAACACCACCGCCGCGGACCTCGCCGCCTACCTGCACGAGCACGGCCACGAGATGCAGGTCGTCGGCCTGCCCAAGACCATCGACAACGACATCGTCCCGATCCGCCAGTCGCTCGGCGCGAAGTCCGCCGCGGAGCAGACCAGCATCTTCGCGCAGAACATCATCGCCGAGCACGGCTCGAACCCGAAGATGCTGATCGTCCACGAGATCATGGGCCGCGCCTGCGGGTATCTCACCGCACAGGCGGCGGAGTACTACCAGCAGTGGCACGCCCAGCAGGAGTGGCTGCCCGGGATCGGCCACTCCGCCGACCGCTGGGACGTGCACGCCGTGTTCCTGCCCGAGCTCAAGCTCGACATCGAGGCCGAGGCCGCTCGTCTGCGGAAGGTCATGGACGAGACCGGCTGCGTGAACATCTTCCTCTCCGAGGGCGCGGGCATCCCCGAGATCGTCGCCGAGATGCAGGCGCGCGGCGAGGAGCCGGAGAAGGACCCCTTCGGCCACGTCAAGATCGACACGATCAACCCCGGCCAGTGGTTCGCGAAGCAGTTCGCCGAGAAGCTCGGCGCGGAGAAGGTCATGGTCCAGAAGTCGGGCTACTTCTCCCGCTCCGCGAAGGCGAACCCCGAGGACATCCGCCTGATCAAGTCCATGACGGACTACGCCGTGCAGGTCGCCCTCGAGGGCGGCTCCGGCCTCATCGGCCACGACGAGGAGCGCGGCGACGTGCTGCGCGCGGTCGAGTTCGACCGCGTCGCCGGCCACAAGGCCTTCGACGTCTCCCAGCCCTGGTTCGCCGAGGTCATGGAGCGCACCGGGCAGAAGATCGTCCCGGCCGAGGCGCACTGAGCGTCCCGATGAGTCATCGGGCGGGAGACCTCGTGAGCGGCTCCCGCCCGCGCGTGCGCACCTGGCGCCGCACCCTGCGCGCGCTCGCCCTGGAGGGGCGGGCGCGCG
>NZ_KV788943.1:0-10385 GCF_001807385.1 Brachybacterium sp. HMSC06H03
CGCTCCGGGCGGCCTCGACGGCGGGGCCGGAGAGCTCGCGGACCGAGCCCGGCAGCGGCACCGGCACCGCGCCGATCCCGAGGCCGATGGCCGTGCTCCCGACCTCGAGCGCCCGCAGCATCGCCTCGAGCGCGGTCTCCCCTCGGGAGGCGAGCACGAGCGCGTCCGGTCCGGCGGTCCGCTCCGGGGCGAGCGGCAGCTCGAGCCCCTCGAGAGCCTCGAGCAGAGCGGGGACGGGGTCGCCGGCGGCGCGGCCGTGGCCGGGGCGACCGGTGAGGGAGAGGACGAACACGGAGGCCTTTCACAGCGGATATCAGGTGTCCGCCAGTTTACGCGCTCTCCGTGCCGTCCTCGGGCGCGGCGCGCCGCGCAGTGACGGGCGCGGGAGCCGTCCTCACTCCTCCAGCGCCGCGGCGTTCGCGATCTCCCGCCGATGGTCCTCGGCGGCTCGACGCGCGAGCTCCGTCCCCTGCTCCTCGTCGAGGGTGAGGCTCTCACCCATGGCGACCTCGAGGACATGATCTCGAAGTCGGCCATGGCCGGCTGCCTCCTGGGGTCGACCCCTTGACCGCTCCCTGCGTCGAACCGAGGACGATCCGGCGCGGGAAGAGCACGACGATGACGATGTACGGGGTCGGCTTCGGCGAGCCGACACCGGGCGAGCCGCGGGCCGCGAGCGTCGCCCCCGAGGCCGCGGCGAGCGTGGGGAGGGCCGGGGAGCGACGCCGCCTCAGGCGAGCTCGATCAGCTCCTGGTACTCGGCGTTCCAGAGGTCCTCGACGGCGTCGGGCATCATCAGCACCCGCTCGGGATCGAGCGCCGCGACGGCGCCGGGGTCGTGGGAGACCAGCACGACGGCGCCCTCGAAGTTCGCCAGCGCCCCGAGGATCTCCTCGCGGCTGGCGGGGTCGAGGTTGTTCGTCGGCTCGTCGAGCAGGAGCACGTTGGCGCTGGAGACGACGAGCGCGGCCAGGGCGAGGCGGGTCTTCTCCCCGCCGGAGAGCACCCGGGCGGGCTTGTGCACGTCATCGCCCGTGAACAGGAAGGAGCCGAGGATCTTGCGGGCCTCGACCTCGGGCAGCTCATAGGCCGCCGTCATCATGTTCTCCAGCACGGTCCGGTCCAGGTCCAGGGTCTCGTGCTCCTGGGCGTAGTAGCCGATGCGCAGGCCATGGCCGGGCAGGATCCGCCCGGTGTCCGGCGCGTCGACGCCGCCGAGGATCCGCAGCAGGGTGGTCTTGCCCGCGCCGTTCAGGCCTATGATGACCACGCGCGAGCCGCGGTCGATCGCGAGGTCCACGCCGGTGAAGATCTCGAGGCTGCCGTAGGACTTCGAGAGGTCCTCGGCCATCAGCGGGGTCTTGCCGCAGGGGGCGGGCTTCGGGAAGCGCAGCGAGGCGACGCGGTCGGTCTGCCGCTCCCCCTCGACGCCGTCGAGCATGCGCTCGGCGCGCTTCAGCATGTTCTGCGCGGCGACGGCCTTGGTGGCCTTCGCCCGCATCTTCTCCGCCTGGGCCGTCAGCTGGGTGGCCTTCTTCTCGGCGTTCGCGCGCTCGCGCCTGCGGCGCTTCTCGTCGTCCTCGCGCTGGCGCAGGTACTGCTTCCAGCCCATGTTGTAGATGTCGATCGCGGAGCGGTTCGCGTCGAGGTAGAACACCTTGTTCACGACCTGCTCGACGAGCTCGACGTCGTGGCTGATCACGATCAGGCCGCCGCGGTAGCTCATCAGGTACTCGCGCAGCCACACGATCGAGTCGTGGTCGAGGTGGTTCGTCGGCTCGTCGAGGATCATCGTGGAGGCCTGCGAGAACAGGATCCGGGCGAGCTCGACTCGGCGGCGCTGACCGCCGGAGAGGGTGCCGAGCTCCTGCTCGAGCAGCCGGTTGGGCAGGCCGAGGTTCGCGGCCATCCGCTTGGCCTCCGCCTCGGCCGCGTATCCGCCGGCGGCGTCGAGCTCGGCCTCCAGACGCGGGTACCGGTTCATCGCCTTCTCGCGGCGGGCCTCGGTGAGGGACATGTCCCCCATCTCCTCCTCGGCGCGCCGCAGCTTCCTCAGGATCCCGTCGAGCCCGCGGGCGGAGAGGATCCGGGCGAGCACCGGCTCGGTGTCCTCGCCGCTGTGGGTGTCCTGCGGGAGATAGCCGAGCTCGCCGGAGACCTCGACGCTGCCCTCGCTGGGGTCCAGCGTGCCGGAGAGGACCTTGGTCAGCGTGGTCTTGCCGGCGCCGTTGCGACCCACCAGGCCGATCCGGTCGCCGTCGGTGACCTGGAAGGAGACGTCGCTCATGAGCAGCCGGGCGCCGACGCGGATGGCGAGGTCGTGCACGGTGATCACGGGTGGGACTCCTCTTCGGACGGGGGCGGCCCGGAGGAGGGCCGGATCGAGTCTAGGGCCGAGGCGCCGAACGGTCGCCCGGATTCCCGCCGACGGTGCCGGGGGACACATCGGCAGGCTCCCCCGCACGGCTTCGAGGTGTCATCCTGGGACCGTGGCCGTGACCGCGGCCAGGGAGCTCAGCAGAGAGGCTGGACACATGCGCATCGGGGTGCCCCGCGAGGTCAAGAACAACGAGAACAGGGTGGGCCTGGGCGCCGCCGGCGTGCACGAGCTGGTGATGCACGGCCACGACGTGATCGTCGAGAGCGGCGCGGGCCTCGGCTCCCGCGTGAGCGACGAGGACTATTCCGCCGCGGGCGCGACCCTGCTGCCGACGGCCGAGGAGGTCTGGGCGCAGGCCGAGATGATCGTGAAGGTGAAGGAGCCGCTGCCCGAGGAGTACGGACGCCTGAGGAAGGGCCAGGTCCTCTTCACGTATCTGCACCTCGCGGCCGACCGGGAGCTCACCGAGGCGCTGCTCGCCTCCGGCACCACCGCCATCGCCTACGAGACCGTCCAGCTCCCCGACCGCTCCCTGCCGCTGCTCGCGCCGATGAGCGCGATCGCGGGCCGGCTCGCCGCGCAGGTCGGCGCCTACCACCTGATGGCGCCGCTGGGCGGCGGCGGGGTGCTGATGGGCGGGGTGCCCGGGACCTCGGAGGCGAACGTGCTGGTCCTCGGCGGCGGCGTCGTCGGCGAGCAGGCGGCGATGATGGCGCACGGGCTGCACGCGAACGTCACCGTGATGGACGTGAACGTCTCCCGGCTCTCCCAGATCGCGACGATGCACCACGGGGGCATCCTCACCCGCTACTCGACCACCCTCGACCTCTCCGAGCAGATCGAGCAGGCCGACGTCGTCGTCGGCTCGGTGCTGATCCCCGGCAAGCGCGCCCCGAAGCTCGTCACCGACGAGATGGTCTCCCGGATGAAGCCGGGCTCGGTGCTGGTCGACGTCGCGATCGACCAGGGCGGCTGCTTCGAGAACTCCCGCCCCACCACGCACGACGACCCGACCTTCCGGGTGCACGACGCGGTCTACTACTGCGTGGCGAACATGCCCGGCTCAGTGCCGGTCACGGCGACCGCGGCGCTGAACAACGCGACCCTCCCCTACGTGCTGAAGCTCGCGGGCGCGGGCTGGCGGGACGCGCTGCGGACCGACGAGGCGCTCGCGAAGGGCCTGCACACCCACGAGGGCGCCCTCGCCCATGCCGGCACGGCCGAGGCGCACGGCCTCGAGCTCACGAGCGCCGCCGCCGTCATCGGCTGACCCGCCCGTCGGCGCTGCCTGTGCCGAGCGCCCTCACTCCGCGCGCCGGGCGCAGCGCACCGCGCAGAAATGCACGCCCACGACTCATGCGAGGAGCCACATGAGTCGTGGGCGTGCAGAACTCGCCAGTCGCTGCCGGAGCGTGGGTTCCGGCCGGGGCGATCAGGCGATCAGAGGTTGAAGCCGATGGCGCGCAGCTGCTCGCGGCCGTCCTCGGTGATCTTCTCCATGCCCCACGGCGGCATCCACACCCAGTTGATGCGGTGCGTCTCGGTGATGGGGTCCAGCACCGCGAAGGTCTGCTCCTCGAGCACGTCCGTCAGCGGGCAGGCGGCGGAGGTGAGGGTCATGTCGATCACGGCGTTGCCGTCCTCGACGGTCACCCCGTAGACGAGGCCCAGGTCGACGACGTTGATCCCGAGCTCGGGATCGATGACGTCCTTCATCGCCTCGGTGACGTCCTCGACGCTCACGGTCGAGGGCGGGGTCTGCTGGTCGGTCATGGTGTCCTCCCGGAAGGGGTGCGGGACTGGTCCCGCAGGGGGCGGACGGGGCCCGGCGGCCGTCGGCGGACCTGCTGTCCGGGGACGGGCCGCGGCGGGTCCCGCGGTGGGGCCGCCCCTCCCCGCGATGCGGCGGGGAGGGGCGGCCGGGGGCGTCAGGCGCCGACGAGGAAGCGGTCGTAGCCCTCGGCCTCGAGACGCTCGGCCAGCTCGGGACCGCCCTGCTCGGCGATCCTCCCGTTCACGAAGACGTGCACGAAGTCCGGCTTCACGTACTGCAGGATGCGGGTGTAGTGCGTGATCAGCATGATGCCGACCTCGGTGTTCTCCTTGGCGCGGTTGACGCCCTCGGAGACCACGCGCAGCGCGTCGACGTCGAGGCCGGAGTCGGTCTCGTCGAGCACGGCGATGGAGGGCTTCAGCAGCTGCATCTGGAGGATCTCGTGGCGCTTCTTCTCACCGCCGGAGAAGCCCTCGTTGACGTTGCGCTCGGCGAAGACCGGGTCCATCTTGAGGTCGTCCATGGCGCCCTTGACGTCCTTGACCCAGGTGCGCAGCGAGGGGGCCTCGCCGTCGATCGCGGTCTTGGCGGTGCGCAGGAAGTTCGAGACGGTCACGCCGGGGACCTCGACGGGGTACTGCATGGCGAGGAAGAGGCCGGCGCGGGCGCGCTCGTCGACGCTCATCTCGAGCACGTCCTCGCCGTCGAGGAGGACCTCGCCGCCGGTGATCTCGTACTTGGGGTGGCCGGCGATCGCGTAGGCGAGGGTGGACTTGCCCGAGCCGTTGGGGCCCATGATCGCGTGGGTCTCGCCGCCCTTGATGGTGAGGTCGACGCCCTTGAGGATCTCCTTGGTGCCCTCAGGGGTCTCGACGGTGGCGTGGAGGTTCTTGATCTCCAGGATCGACATGTGGGGTTCTCCTTGACCAGGAAGCTGGTGGATTCGTGGGGCTGGGGGCGGGCGCCGGTGCGGACGCCCGCGAGGTCAGGTGGCGGGAGCGGCGGAGGGATCCACGAGGATCTCGCCGCTGCTCTCGTCGATGCGCACGGGGAACACCCGCACGGGCAGGACCGCCGGGAGCAGCAGGGGACGACCGGTGACGAGGTCGAACTGGCTGCCGTGCTTCCAGCACTCGATGGTGCATCCCTCGACATCGCCGTCGCTCAGCGCGATCTCGTCGTGCGAGCAGAGGTCCTCGAGGGCGTGGACGCCGCCGTCCTCGTCGCGCACCAGGGCGATCTCGATCCCGCCGGCGACGACGTCGATCGCCTCGCCGGGGGCGAGGTCGGCCAGGGCGGCGACGGGGACGAAGGCGTCCGACATCAGTTCATGCTCCGTGCGAGCTCGTCCTCGATCGCGGCCGAGAGGCGCTCGCGCACCTCGGGAACGTCGATCTGCTGGATGATCTCGGCGAAGAAGCCGCGCACGACCAGACGGCGCGCCTCGATCTCCGGGATGCCGCGAGCGCGCAGGTAGAACAGCTGCTCGTCGTCGAAGCGCCCGGTGGCGGCGGCGTGGCCGGCGCCCTCGATCTCGCCCGTCTCGATCTCCAGGTTCGGCACCGAGTCGGCGCGGGCGCCCTCGGTGAGCACCAGGTTGCGGTTGAGCTCGTAGGTGTTGGTGCCCTCGGCCTCCTTGCGGATCAGCACGTCGCCGACCCACACGGACCGCGCGCCCTTGCCCTGCAGCGCGCCCTTGTAGGCGACGTTGGAGGTGCAGTTCGGGACGCTGTGGTCGATGAACAGGCGGTTCTCGAAGAACTGGCCCTCGTCGGAGAAGTAGAGGCCCAGCTTCTCGATCTCGCCGCCGGGGGCGGCGTACTCGCCGATCGAGTTCAGGCGCACCGCGCTGCCGCCGAGGGTGACGGCGACGTGCTTCAGGCGCGCATCGCGGCCCACGCGGGCGTGGTGCTGCGCGATGTGCACCGCGTCGTCGTCCCAGTCGTGGACGGTGATGACGGTCATCTGCGCGTTGTCGCCGACGAGGATCTCCACGTCCTGCGCGTACTGCGCCGAGCCGGTGTGGTTCAGCACCACGATCGAGGAGGAGGACTCCTGCGCCTCGATCACGAGGTGCGCGTTGGCGCGGCGGTCCGCGCCCCGGCCGGTGATGTCCACGCGGAACGGCGCGTCGTAGGCGACGTTCTTGGCGGCGACCAGGTGCAGCGCCTGCTCGGTGCGGGCGGAGGCGATCGCCGTGGGCAGGTCCTCGGGCACCAGCACGGTGCCGCGGGGCGCCTGGCCGGGGGCGAGCGTCGAGGGCTCCGGGGCGCCCTCGGGCACGGTCACGGCGTAGTCGACGGCGGGGTCGCCCTCGCGGTCGTCGGTGGCGGCGTCCTCGAAGAGGGCGGAGAAGCGTCGCAGCGGGGTGAAGCGCCACTCCTCGATGTCGCTCTTGGGCACGGCGTGGTCGACGACCTCGAAGGAGCGCAGTCGCGCGCCGCGGTTCAGCGCGGCGTGGGCGGCGGAGACCTCCTGGCCCGGCAGGCTCAGGTTCTCCTCCTCCAGCTCCGGCGCGGCCGTCGTGTCGGTGCCCTCCAGGGCGGCTCCGGCGGCGACGGGCGCGGCACCCGCCGCGTGGCCCACGGCCTCGTTCGCGGTCGGGTCCCCGGCGCTCTCGGCACCCTTCACATCAGTGGTCGTCATCAGCCGACTGCTCCTTCCATCTGCAGCTCGATCAGGCGGTTCAGCTCGAGGGCGTACTCCATCGGGAGCTCGCGGGCGATGGGCTCGATGAAGCCGCGCACGATCATCGCCATCGCCTCGGTCTCCTCCATGCCGCGGCTCATCAGGTAGAAGAGCTGCTCCTCGGAGACCTTGGAGACGGTGGCCTCGTGGCCCATCTGGACGTCGTCGACGCGCACGTCGACGTAGGGGTAGGTGTCGGTGCGCGAGATCTGGTCCACCAGCAGCGCATCGCACAGAACGGTCGAGGCGGAGTGCTCAGCACCGGGCATGACCTGGACCAGGCCGCGGTAGGAGGAGCGGCCGCCGCCGCGCGAGACCGACTTGGAGACGATCGAGCTCGAGGTGTGCGGCGCCATGTGCACCATCTTCGAGCCGGTGTCCTGGTTCTGGCCCTCGCCGGCGAAGGCGACGGAGAGGGTCTCGCCGCGCGCGTGCTCGCCCATCAGCCAGACGGCCGGGTACTTCATGGTGACCTTGGAGCCGATGTTGCCGTCGACCCACTCCATGACGCCGCCCTGCTCGACCGTGGTGCGCTTGGTGACCAGGTTGTAGACGTTGTTCGACCAGTTCTGGATGGTCGTGTACCGGACGCGGGCGTCCTTCTTCACGACGATCTCGACGACGGCGCTGTGCAGCGAGTCGGACTTGTAGATCGGCGCGGTGCAGCCCTCGACGTAGTGCACGTAGGAGCCCTCGTCGGCGATGATCAGCGTGCGCTCGAACTGGCCCATGTTCTCGGTGTTGATCCGGAAGTAGGCCTGCAGCGGGATCTCGACGTGCACGCCCTTGGGGACGTAGACGAAGGAGCCGCCGGACCACACGGCGGTGTTCAGCGCGGAGAACTTGTTGTCGCCCGAGGGGATGACGGTGCCGAAGTACTCCTTGAACAGCTCCGGGTGCTCCTTGAGCGCCGTGTCGGTGTCCAGGAAGATGACGCCCTGCTCCTCCAGGTCCTCGCGGATCTGGTGGTAGACGACCTCGGACTCGTACTG
This sequence comes from Brachybacterium sp. HMSC06H03, assembly GCF_001807385.1. Classification (NCBI taxonomy): domain Bacteria; kingdom Bacillati; phylum Actinomycetota; class Actinomycetes; order Micrococcales; family Dermabacteraceae; genus Brachybacterium; species Brachybacterium sp. HMSC06H03. The sequence goes on from NZ_KV788943.1 coordinate 7,835, forward strand.
CGCGGCGACGCCGGCGACGAGGCGCTGCTTCTCGGCCTCGGGGATGCCGAGGCGGTCGTAGGTCTCCTTGATGTCCTCGGGCAGGTCGTTCCAGTCGGCGACCTGCTTCTCGGTGGAGCGGACGAAGTACTTGATGTCGTCGAAGGCGATGCCGGAGAGGTCCGGGCCCCAGGTGGGCAGCGGCTTCTTCTCGAAGAGCTTCAGCGCCTTCAGCCGACGCTCGAGCATCCACTCGGGCTCGTCCTTGCGTGCGGAGATGTCGCGCACGACCTCCTCGGACAGGCCGCGGCGCGCGCTGGCCCCGGCCGAGTCCTCGTCGTGCCATCCGAAGGCGTAGTTGCCGATCGAATCGATGATCTCGTCCTGTGAGAGCTTCTCGGGTGCGCTCGTCATGGTGTCCTTCCCTCGGTGAGCGGAATGTGGGTCGTGCAGACGTGAGCCCCCTGCGCCAGGGTGGCCAGGCGCTGGACGGGGGCCCCGATGATGCGGGAGATGACGCGGGTCTCGGCCTCGCACAGCTCCGGGTGGTCGGCGGCCACGTCGAGGACGGGGCAGCGGCCGTGGCAGAGCTGCGCGGTGACGAGGCTACGCGGCCCGGCGCCGCCCTCGCGACGGGCCGCCGGCAGCGGGACGTGCAGCGGGCGGACGGTGGTGGCGTAGCCGCGCTCGGTGAGCAGCTGCGAGAGCAGCTCGAGCCGCTCGGCGGTGCCCACCGGCTCCCCGGTCTCCGCCTCGAGGCGGTCGACCCGTTCGTCGAGCCGCTGCTCCCAGTCGGAGATCCGCCGCTCCGCGAGGGCGGTCACCGCCTCGTCGCCGCCGCGGCGGGCGAGCTCGTCGACCGCCATCACGGCCAGCTCGTCGTAGCCGGCGGCGAAGCCCTCATGCGCCGACGGCGAGAGCACGAAGGTCTTGCTGGGGCGTCCGCGGCCGCGATGGGCCAGGGGCACCTCGTGCTCGGCGATGGTCCCCTCCGCCTCGAGCGCCGCGAGATGGCGGCGCACGGCGGCGCTGGTGAGGCCGAAGCGCTCGGCGAGCTGCCGGGCGGTGATGGGCCCGTGGGTGGAGATCGCCTCGACGAGGCGATCGCGCGTGGTCGGCTCGGGCTTCGCCGCGAGCTCCTGCGCATCCTGCTCGGCCATCCTGCACCTCCCTTCTCGACCACATAGATTTTACAACAGGGCTCTTTCCAAATACTGCCCGAGTCCTGTGCCACCGGCCACGAAGGGTGCCCTTACCTGCGACGTCGCGCAGGGCGGGGCGGATCGCACTCCCTCGCACATGGCGCACGACGTGGGTGCGGAGCGCACCCTGGACCCCTCTCGGCGCGCCGACGCCCGCCGCCCCCGAGGCGCTTCCATCTAGTACCGCTTTCAACTACCATAGCAGCGACGCCACCGACACGAAGGGACCCACCATGAACGAGACCACCCCCGCCTCCACGGACACCGCCGCCGAGGCGCACTCGACCCGCGGCGCCTACGTCTCCGCAGGCAAGGCCTTCGACCGCGACATGAACTACATCGACGACCGGATCACCCGCGATGGCCGCGACGGCTGGCCCGTCGAGGCCGGGCGCTACCGGCTGATCGCCGCCCGCGCCTGCCCGTGGGCCAACCGCACCCTCATCTCCCGTCGTCTGCTGGGCCTGGAGGACGTGATCTCGGTAGGCATGCCCGGCCCCACCCATGACAAGCGCTCCTGGACCTTCGACCTCGACCCCGGCGAAGTGGATCCCGTGCTCGGCTACGAGCGCCTGCAGCAGGCCTACTTCGCGCGCTTCCCCGACTACCCGCGCGGTATCACCGTCCCCGCCGTCGTGGACGTGCCCACCAGGGCCGTCGTGACCAACGACTTCCAACGGATCACCCTCGACTTCGCGACCGAGTGGACCGAGCACCACCGCGCCGGCGCCCCGGACCTCTACCCCGAGGCTCAGCGCGAGGAGATCGACGCGCTGAACAAGTGGATGCTCCACCGGGTCAACAACGGCGTGTACAAGGTCGGCTTCGCCGGCTCGCAGGAGGGCTACGAGCGCGAGTACGCGCTCCTCTGGGAGGCCCTGGACGAACTCGAGGAGCGCCTGGGCCGCAGCCGCTTCCTGATGGGCCCCTCGATCACCGAGGCCGATGTGCGCCTGTTCCCCACGCTGATCCGCTTCGACCCCGTCTACCACGGCCACTTCAAGGCCAACCGGCAGACCCTCGCCTCGATGCCGAACCTGTGGAACTACACCAAGGATCTGTTCCAGACCCCGGGCTTCGGCGACACGGTCGACTTCGCGCAGATCAAGCGGCACTACTACTACGTGCACGAGGACATCAACCCCACGCAGATCGTCCCCGCCGGCCCGGCGCTCGAGCCGCTGCTGGAGGCGCACGACCGCGACCGCTTCGAGACCGACACCTGGGGCCCCGGCGGCACCGCTCCCGAGGCGCCGCTCGCCGCGGAGGTCGTCGACCCGGCGCACACACCGCTGCACGTCACCGGGCGCTGAGCCCGGCACGGCCCGGGTGAGGTCTCGCCCACCTCGCCCGGCCCGGACGCGGCGCCG
>NZ_KV788944.1:0-12899 GCF_001807385.1 Brachybacterium sp. HMSC06H03
GTGCACGCCGATCCGGTCGATCGCCGCGCGGTGCACCGCGGCGCCGTAGCCCTTGTTCGAGGCCCAGCCGTACTCGGGGACCTCCGCGTCCAACTCGATCATCCGCGCGTCCCGTGCGACCTTCGCGAGGATGCTCGCCGCGGACACGCTCGCGCAGTCCCGATCTGCGGCGACCCGCAGCTGCACCAGCGGCGCGGGGCGCTCCGCGGCCGTCAGCGCCGAGGTGAGCACGTCCGCGTCCCCGTCGAGCAGGAGCGCGTCGGCCTCGATGCCGAGCCCCTCGAGCGCGCGCAGCGCGGCGCGGGTCAGGGCAGCCATGATCCCGATCTCGTCGATCTCGGACGCCTCCGCCCAGCCGACGGCGCCGGCCAGCGCCGACTCGCGGATCGGGTCGACGAGCGCCTCGCGGCGGCGGGCGGTGAGCTTCTTGGAGTCCCTCACCCCGTCGGGCAGGGGTGCGACCTCGCCGTCGGTGATCTCGAGGGCGACCGCGCCGACGGCGACGGGGCCGGCGAGGGCGCCGCGGCCCACCTCGTCCAGCCCCACCACGACCCGGCGCCCGGGGCCCGCGCGGCGGGCGAGCTCGCGTTCGAGGTCGAGGGTCGGTGCGGGGGCGGTCACGGCTGGTCGGGCACGTCGGCGAACGCGTCCGACCCGTCCCCGAGGCCGGTCCAGCGGCTCGCGGGCCAGAACACGACCTCGGCGCGGCCGGTGATGTCCGACTCGTCGACGAAGCCGCCGTCACCCTGCACCTCGTGCCAGGCGGAGTCCGCGGAGGCGTAGCGGTTGTCGCCCATCACCCAGACCTTGTCGTCGGGGACGGTGACGTCGAAGGCCGCCTGGCAGGCGGGGGTCTCCGGGTTGATGTACGGCTCGTCGAGGGTGGTGCCGTTGACCTGCAGGGCGGCACCCTCCTCCTCGCACACCACGTGATCGCCGGGCAGGCCGATCAGCCGCTTGACCAGGTGGTCCTGGGAGGGGTCGGGGGCGAGCCCGATGAGCGAGAGGGCCATCATGACCCGCACCCGGGGGGAGGGGTTCTCGGTCGCGTCGCCGGGGATCCAGTCCGCCGGGTCCTCGAAGACGATGACGTCGCCGCGCTCGAGGTCGAACACCCCGGGGCTGAGCTTGGAGACGATGATCTTGTCGTCCTCCAGCAGCGTGGGGTTCATCGAGGCGGAGGGGATGTAGAACGGCTGGATCAGGAAGGTCTTCACGAGCACCGCGATGACCAGCGCGACCACCATGGTCACGAGCGTGTCCAGCCACAGCGGCATCCGCTGCCTGCGGCGGTGGGTGCGGCCCTCGCCCTCGGGGCGGTCCTGCGCCGCGGGGCGCTCGTCCCCCTGCGGGGCGCTGCCCTCGGACGCGGTCGCGGTCGCGGCGTCCTCGGCGGGAGCGGGGTCCCCGGTCGGGGAGCCAGCTCGGCGGTTCTCGTCGGACGCATTCATCGCGGCAAGGATAGCCGCTGGGGGCTGGGAGTCAGAGGGAGCCGCCGCGAGGCGGTGGCCACACGATCCGCTCGACCCTGCCGACCACCCGATCCACCGGGATCATCCCGCCGCCGGGGGCGCCGAGCAGGTGCCGGGAGTCGGTGGAGTCGGGACGGTTGTCGCCGAGCACGAACATGCGTCCCTCGGGGACGACGAGGTCGAACTCGGTGGTGCTGGGCGCCATGCCGCCCGGCAGGTAGGGCTCCTCCAGCCCGTCGCCGTTCAGCAGCAGCGCGCCGTCGTCGCCGCAGCAGGCGATGGAGTCGCCGCCGACGGCGATCACCCGCTTGACCCAGTAGCGGTCGCCGTCCTCCGCCGAGGGGGCGAAGTATCCCCTCCCGTCGAAGACGATCACGTCCCCGCGCTCGGCCTCGCCGGCGCTCGTGCGGTCGGCCAGGAGCACGTCCCCGGCCTCGAGGGTCGGTGCCATGGAGGCCGACGGAACGCGGAAGGGCTGGACCACGAAGTGCCGCACGGCGAGCACGACGAGCAGCGCCAGCACGACGCAGACGGCGACGGCCACCACCGGGTGGGGCCGTCGCCGTCTCTCCGCGCTCACGCGGGTGATCCTGGGATCCGCGAGCAGATCAGGAGTGGTCGCGCTTCTCCTTGATGCGGGCCTTCTTGCCCGTGAGGTTGCGCAGGTAGTACAGCTTCGCGCGGCGGACGTCACCGCGGGTGACGACCTCGATCTTGTCGACCGTCGGGGCGTGCACGGGGAACACGCGCTCCACGCCGACGCCGAAGGAGACCTTGCGGACGCGGAAGGTCTCACCCACGCCGTGGCCCTGGCGGCCGATGACGTAGCCCTGGAAGACCTGGATTCGGGAGCGGTTGCCCTCGATGACCTTCACGTGCACCTTGACGTTGTCGCCGGCGCGGAAGGCGGGGACGTCCTCGCGCAGGGACGCCTTGTCGAGCTCGTCGAGCTTCTGCATGTCTCTCTCCTGGCCTCCGCCTCAGGTCGTCGGCCTCGTTCGTCGGGTTGCCTCTCGGGCGACCCGTCATGAACCGTCGATCCGGCGGGGAGCTGGCTCCCCGTGCCGGTGTGCTGGGCCTCTGGCGGCGACTCCCATCGCCACGGACCTGCCCGACCGCGTGATGCGCCCTCCCCTGAGGCAGAGAGGCGCGCGGTGCGCACGAGGGGTCATTCTGCCAGCGCACGGGAAGGGGCGGCAAGCCAGCACCGGGGCGTTCGTGCCGGTGATCACCGTGGAGGGCTGTCGGATCGCTCACGTCCGAGGCGCCAGTGCAACGACCTCGGCGCGCCGGACGGCGCCCTCAGGCCTCGTCGAGCAGATCGGGGCGGCGCTGCCGGGTGCGCTCGAGCGACTGCTCGCGTCGCCAGGCGGCGATCTTCCCGTGGTCGCCGGAGAGCAGGATCGCGGGCGCCTCCCGCACCACCCCGGCCGGGTCCTCCCAGCGGGCGGGTCGGGTGTAGAGCGGATACTCCAGCAGCCCGTCGGAGTGGGACTCCTCGACGAGGGACGCGGCGTTGCCGACCACGCCCGGGACGAGCCGCACCACGGCCTCGGTGATCGCGAGGACCGCGACCTCGCCGCCGTTGAGCACGTAGTCGCCGAGGGAGGCGAGGTGGACCTCGCAGCCGATGTCGGCGAGGTGCTCGTAGACCCGCTCGTCGATCCCCTCATAGCGACCGCAGGCGAGGACCAGCCATTCGCACTCGGACCATTCCTGGGCGGTGGCCTGGGCGAAGGGGGTGCCGGCGGGGTTGGGGAAGATGATCACCGGCTCGGTGTCGGCGCCGAGCGCCGCCTGCCCCCCGGCGCGCACGGCGGCGAACGCCTCCGCCCACGGCTCGGGCTTCATCACCATGCCGGCACCGCCGCCGAGCGGGGTGTCGTCCACGGTGCGGTGACGGTCGTGGGTCCAGCTGCGCAGGTCGTGGACATGCAGGTCCACGAGCCCGTCGCGGCGCGCCTTGCCGATCAGGGAGAGGTCGAGCGGGGCGAGGTACTCGGGGAAGATGGTGAGGACGTCGATGCGCACGGCGGGCTCAGCGCTCCGTCCGGGCGGGGCCGGAGGTCTCCGGCTCGGGGCCCTGCTCGTCCTCGGGCAGCGCGTCGAACAGCCCGCCGGGCGGATCGGCGGTGACGACGCCGGCCTCGAGGTCGACCTCGGGCACGAGCTGCTCGACCAGCGGAAGCTGCACGCGTCGCCGGTCGGGGGTGCGCACGACGAGGAGGTCCTGCGCCGGGTAGTGGTCCACGCCCGCGACGACGCCGAGCTCGCGCCCGTCGACGTGGCGGACGGCGAGGCCCTTGAGCTGCGCGGGATACCAGGCATCGGGATCCTCGGCGGCCTCCTCCTCGGCGTCGACCGCGATCTCGAGGTCCACCCCGCGCAGGGACTCGGCGTCGGTGCGGTCCGCGACCTCCTCGAAGCTCGCGTACCAGCGCTCCTGCTGGAGGCGGGTGCGGGCCACCGTGAGGGTGCGGGAACAGCCGTCGACCTCGACCTGGAACGCGGTGCCGGGGCTCAGCCGCTCCTCGGGCTGGTCGGTGCGCAGGACGAGGGCGACCTCGCCGCGCAGGCCGTGGGCGCGGCCGATCGTCGCGACGATCACGTCGAGGGTGCTCATGCGGTGGCTCCGTTCGAGGGGGCGGGAAGGGCTGCGAGGTGGGAGGGAGCGAAGTCGGCCGGGTCGGAGGCATCTGCCCGGGCGGGCGCGTCCTCCGGTGCGGGGGCGCCGACGACGGCATCGCCTCCCTCCTCGGCGGGAGCCGGGGCATGGTAGCCCTGCTCGGCGCAGGCGGTCGCGAGCTGGTCGAGCGGGTCCTGGAGCCCGTCGGACCAGGTGTCGCCGTCCAGGGCGTCGACGAAGGGGGCGCGGACCTGCTCGAGGGCGGTGCGCACGGCGTCGTCGTCCACGGCGGCGATCTGCGCGTCCAGCAGCTCGGCGGTCGCGCGGAGGTCGTCGGTGTGCCCGGAGGGGACCTCGCGCGGGGAGAGGCCGACGAGCTTGAACATGTTCGAGGTCAGGACGTTCGAGTTCGCGAAGTGGGTGAGTGTGCCGGGGGTGTCGAAGACGTCGGCGCAGACGAGGGCGGCGGGCTTGGCGCCGGCCTCCCCTCCCCCGGCGGCCCAGAGCGCCGCGACGGAGACGTCATGACAGCCGGCGGCGACGCCTTCGAACGCGTCGGCGAAGGCCTCGCGGTCGGACGCGGCGCCGCGCTCGGGCTGGGTGCGGAACCAGTCGGCCAGCTCCGTCGCGGCCGCCCGTGCGCCCTCGGGCGCGTCGGCGAAGAGGTCCTCGACGTCGTCGCCGGTCGTGGCGTAGAAGCCGGGGTCGGACGGGCCGACCTCCGGTGCGCTCCCGGCACGGTCCAGGACCTCGCGGGAGAGCGGGCCCGCATAGTCGGGGTCTCCCCAGAACCCGGTGCAGGCCGCGACGAGGGCGGGATCAGCGCTCGCCTCCTCGGACGCGGCCGACGGCGCCTCCGGCTCCCCACCGGGCCCCTCGTCCGTGCAGCCGCCGAGCGTGAGGGCGAGGGTGGCGAGCGCGGCGCCGGGGAGGGCGGCGCGGTGAGCGCGGCGACGACCCCCGGACGGCGAGGAGCGGCGCTGCCGGGACCTCTCGGTCCGCTCGGCAGCGCCGCTCCTCAGGATCCTGCGGGGCACCTCAGCGGCGGTCGACGTCGACGATGTCGACCCGCACGTCGTCCTCGGAGAGGGCCGCGGTGACCGTGCGCAGGGCACGGGCGGTGCGGCCGGACCGGCCGATGACGCGTCCCAGGTCGGCGGCGCCGACCCGGACCTCGAGCAGCGGGCCGCGACGGGTCGACTTCTCCGTGACGCGCACGGCGTCGGGGTCGTCGACGATGCCGCGGACCAGATGATCGAGCGCTTCGGCGCGGGCGCTCATCTCAGGCCTCGTCGGTCGCCGCGGCCTCGGCGTCCTCGGTGGTCTCGCCCTCGGCCGGAGCCTCCTCGGAGCCGGGGGCGACGTCCGCGGCCTCGGCCTGCTCGTCAGCCTTGGCCTTCTTCGCCCCGTCGCGGGACTCGGTGGCGGCCTTGTCGACCTCGGCGATGAGCTCCTCGGCGGACTTCTTCGCCTCGGCGGTCTTCAGGGACCCGGCGACGTCGCCCTCGCCCTTGAACTTCGCCCAGTCGCCGGTGACCTTCAGCAGCGCGGCGACCTGCTCGGACGGCTGCGCGCCGACGCCCAGCCAGTACTGGGCGCGCTCGGAGTCGATCTCGATGACCGAGGGGTTCTCGGTGGGGTGGTACTTGCCGATCTCCTCGATCACGGCGCCGTCGCGCTTCTTGCGCGAATCGGCGACCACGACGCGGTAGAACGGTGCACGGATCTTGCCCATGCGCTTCAGACGGATCTTGACAGCCACGTGGGTGGACTCTCCTTCAGGGATGTTCGGGTGAGTCCCGCCGCAGCCTGTGGGGTGATGCGGGCGCTGACGGTTCTCGGGGTGTCGCTCCCGGGCGGGTAGAGGGCCGGCCCGGACGCATACAGCGCACGATTATGCCAGGGATCCCCTCCCCCGTTCCACCCCGCATCCTGTGCGGCGGGGCACAACGGCCCGAGGGGCAGGGCCGACCTCGGCGCGCCGGGCAGACGGGGCCGTCGGCCTCAGCCGGAGAACGCCTCGAACAGCAGGGGCCGTCCGCGGCGAGGCCGGGGACGGGAGCGGAGGCGGAGCCGCGCGCGGCGCGTCGTCGGCCGGCGGGCTGCGATCCGGTGGGCTGCTCTGCGTCGTCGGAGTGCATCCCCGCACGGTAACGGTCGTGTGCCCTGGATCACCGCGCGACGCGGTGGGGCGGCGCGAGGTCGTCCGCTCTGCCCGTTTCGGGTTCCGCGGCCGGTGCCGCTGGGACGATCAGCTCACGCGACCTGGCGACCGCCGAGCACCACGTGGCTGCGTTCGCGCAGGATCCGATGGTCCTCGCGCGGGTCAGCGGGGACGACGAGCAGGTCCGCCGGGGCGCCGTCCTCGAGCCCGGGGGCGCCGAGGAAGCGGCGCGGCGCCCAGGCCGCGGCCTCGAGGATCTCGGTCGCGGAGAGCCCGGCGGCGTCGAGCTCGTCGAGCTCGTCGTGGATGATGCCGTGGCCGAGCACTCCACCGGAATCGGTGCCGACCAGCAGCTGCACCCCGGCGTCGTGGGCGTCGCGGGTGCGGTCGTAGCGGCCGGCGCGCAGGCGGCGCATGTGCGCGGCATAGGCGGGGAACTTCTTCTCGCCCTGGGAGGCGTAGGTCTCGAACTCGTCGACGTTCACCAGCGTGGTCACCACCGGGATGCCCGTCTCGGCGACACGGCGGATCGTCTCGTCGGTCAGGCCCGTGGCGTGCTCGAGGCAGTCGAAGCCCGCGTCGAGGACGAGCGGGAGGGTCTCCTCGTCGAAGGTGTGGGTGGTGATCCGGGCGCCCGCGGCGTGGGCGGCGTCGGCCGCGGCGACGAAGTCCTGTGCCTCCCAGCACGGGGTCAGATCGCCGACGCCGCGGTCGATCCAGTCGCCGACGAGCTTGACCCAGCCGTCGCCGCGGCCGGCCTCGCGGGTGACGGCGGCAGACAGGTCCTCGGGCTCGAGCTCGTCGGCGTAGCCGATCAGGTAGCGGCGGGTGCGGGCGAGATGACGGCCGCAGCGGATCAGCCGCGGCAGGTCGTCCTGCTGCTGCAGCGGGGAGTTGTCGATGATCGAGCCGGCGTCGCGGATCAGCAGCACCCCGGAGTCGCGGTCGACGAGGGCCTGCTCGCGCGCCTCGGCCAGGGTGGTGCCCCCTCCCCCGTCGGCGATGCCGAGGTGGCAGTGCAGATCGGCGAGTCCGGGGAGCACGAAGCCGTCGATCTCGCGGACCTCCGCGCCGGCGGGAAGCTCGGGCTTCTCGTGGTGGATCCGGCCGCCGACGACCCAGGCGCCGTCGAGCTCCTCCTCGGCACCGAGCAGGATCGGTCCGCGCAGGTGGAGGATCGGTGCGGTGGTCTCGGCGACATCGGTGGGGCTCATGCCGCCGAGCCTATCGATCCGGCCGCGGCCGGGGCAGCGAAGGTGCTGCCCGGGCCGTACGAGTCGGGCGGGCTCGTCGTCATCTCGGTGGCCCAGGCGTGTTCGAGCCGGGCGAAGAAGTCGGTCGGCTCGTGGAGGTCCTCCGAGTACACCCTGGTGACCGTCCATCCTTCGGCGGTCAGGACGGCGCTCTTGCGGTGGTCGTGCCTCACTCGGTCGGGCGCCGTCAGGTGCTCGGCCCCGTCGCACTCGATCGCGATGCATCGTTCCGGGTAGGCGAGGTCGATGTAGTAGGCGATGCCGGTCGCGGGGTCGACGACCTCGTGGTTCATCACGGTGACGGGTCGACCGTACCGCCTCACCTTCGCTAGCGGGATGCGCCACGCAGTGCCGAAGCGGTCCGCGACCAGGGAGCCGATGGCGATGACGAGCTCGTCGAGCGTGAGGCCTCCGGTGATCTCATGGAGCGCCATCAGCGGTTCGACCATGGTCACCCCATGGACGGCGCTCAGCGGCGCGGGGTCACTTGCCGCCGAGGAGCTTCTGCATCTCCGGCGGGAGCTGGCTGGGGTCGAAGTCGGACAGGTCCGGCTGACCGCCCTGCTTGGCGCCGCCGCCGAAGGCGGAGCCGCCCTGCCCGCCGCCCTCCGCGGCGCGCTTGGCGGCCTCGGCCTGCTCGCGCGCGGCCTTGGCGGGGTTCTTGGACTTGGACTTCTTGCCCTGGGGGCGCTGCGGGGCCTGCCGGCCTCGGGACTTCTTGCCCATGCCCATGCCGGGACCGCCGGGCATCCCCGGCAAGCCTCCGCCGCCGCCGGACATGCCGCGGCCCATGGTGCGCATCATCTGCTGGGCCTGCTTGAACCGCTCGAGCAGCTGGTTGATCTGCTGGACGGTGGTGCCGGAGCCCCGGGCGATGCGGTTGCGGCGCGAGCCGTTGATGATCTTGGGGTCGTTGCGCTCCTCGGGCGTCATCGAGCGGATGATCGCCTCGATCCTCCCGATCTCGGACTCGTCGAAGTTGTCCAGCGCCTCACGGTACTGCCCCATGTTCGGCAGCATGCCGAGCATCTTCTTGATGCTGCCCATGTTCTTGAGCTGCTGCATCTGGTTCAGGAAGTCGTCGAGGGTGAAGTCCTCGCCCGAAGCGAGCTTCGCCGCGGTCTTCTCGGCCTCCTTCTGGTCGAAGGCCTTCTCCGCCTGCTCGATCAGGGTCATCACGTCGCCCATGTCGAGGATGCGGCCGGCCATGCGGTCCGGGTGGAAGCGCTCGAAGTCGTCGAGGCTCTCGCCGGTGGAGGCGAAGAGGATCGGGCGCTCGGTGACGCCGGTGATGGACAGCGCCGCGCCGCCGCGCGCGTCGCCGTCGAGCTTGGAGAGGACCACGCCGGTGAAGCCGACGCCGTCGCGGAACGCCTCGGCGACCCGCGCGGCGTCCTGGCCGATCATCGCGTCGACGACGAAGAGGGTCTCGTGAGGACCCACGGCATCGCGGATGTCCCGCGCCTGCTGCATCATCTCCTCGTCGATGCCGAGGCGGCCGGCGGTGTCGACGATGACCACGTCGTGCTGCTGGAACTGCGCGGTGGAGACGCCGTTCATCGCGACCAGGACCGGATCGCCCACGCCGTTGCCCGGCTCGGGGGCGAAGACGGGCACGCCCGCACGCTCGCCGACGATCTGCAGCTGGTTCACAGCGTTGGGGCGCTGGAGGTCCGCGGCGATCAGCAGCGGCGTGTGGCCCTCGGACTTCATCCACTGCGCGAGCTTGCCGGCGAGGGTCGTCTTGCCGGCGCCCTGGAGGCCGGCGAGCATGATGACCGTGGGCGGGTTCTTCGACCAGTTCAGCTCGCGGGCCTCGCCGCCGAGGACCTGCACCAGCTCGTCGTTGACGATCTTGACGACCTGCTGGGCGGGGTTGAGCGCCTTGGAGACCTCCTCGCCGAGGGCGCGCTCGCGCACCGCGGCGGTGAAGGTGCGCACCACGGACACCGCGACGTCGGCGTCGAGCAGGGCTCGACGGATCTCGCGGATCGTCTTGTCGACGTCCGCCTCGCTGAGGCGGCCGTGGCCACGCAGGCCCTTGAGCGACTCTGTGATGCGGTCGGAGAGGTTGTTGAACACGAAGCGCTTCCCCTTGGTCGGTCGGACCGCACCAGTGTAGAGGCTGGGCCGCGCACTCCCGAGCCCTCCCCCGGGCGCACGGTGAGCTAACCTGCACCGATGGCACGCGGGGGCGTCGGGACGGCGCACGGGATCACACTGCAGCAGCTGCGCTACTTCGTCGAGGTCGCCGCGGAGGGGTCGATCACCGCGGCGGCGGACCTGCTCCAGGTGTCCCAGCCGACGATGTCCGCCGCGATGAAGGACCTCGAGCGCCGGGTGGGACGGGTCCTGCTGCGCCGCTCCGTGCGCGGCGCAGCCCTCACCGAGGACGGCATCGAGTTCCTCGGCTACGCCCGTCAGGTGGTCGAGCAGGCCGAGCTGCTCGAGCACCGCTATCTGGGACGCCCGCCGGCCCGCCGCCTGCTGGCGGTCTCCGCGCAGCACTACTCCTTCGTGGTCGAGGCGTTCGTGCGGATGGTGAAGGCCTCGGAGGCGGCGGAGTACGCGTTCACGCTGCGCGAGACCCGCACCGCGGACATCATCGAGGACGTGCGGACGCTGCGCAGCGAGCTCGGCGTCCTCTACCGCAGCGACTTCAACCGCAAGGTCATCGACAAGCTGCTGCACGACTCCGAGCTCGTCTTCACGCCGCTGTTCCTGGCGAGCCCGCACATCTTCGTCGCCCGCACGAACCCGCTGGCCTCGCGCCGACGGGTCACCCTCGAGGACCTCGAGGGCCTGCCCCGGCTCGCCTTCGACCAGGGGACCGACAACTCCTTCTACTTCGCCGAGGAGATCCTCTCCACGCGCTCGGCCGCGCAGGACATCCGGGTCAGCGATCGGGCCACGATCTTCAACCTGATGATCGGACTGGACGGCTACACGATCTCCACCGGGATCGTCTCCGACGACCTGGACCCGTCCATCGTGGCCGTGCCGCTCGAGGTGGACGAGCGCATCGAGATCGGCTGGATCGGCCATGCCTCCGCGCCGCTGACCGGTCAGGCGGAGCGGTTCGTCGCCGAGATGCGCGAGGTGGTCTCGAGCTTCGGGGTCGAGCCGTTGTCGTAGCGGCCGCTCCGCCGCCGGAGCCCCTGCGACCGGGGCCGTCCCCGCCATGGCGCTCGCCCCGACGCCGGGACCGATCCGCCACCATAGGCACCACCTATGCAGACCCCCCAAGTGTCGTGATGACACTATGGCGGGGGGTCCTGCGTACGCTCGCCCCCACCACGACGACCGGGGGCATGATGACGACCGACTTCTCCTTCAGCATCCGCACGACCCGCTTCGACGAGGACTACGTCCCCTCGAGCGGCTCGCGGATCACCACGAACTTCGCCAACCTCGCCCGCGGGGAGCATCGCCGCGCGAACCTCCGCCGCGCCCTGCGCATGATCGACGAGCGCGCGAACGAGCTCGCGGGCGGCGGGGACCGCTACGCCGTGGAGCTCGACATCGTCTCGGCGGACCTGCACCTGGGCGCAGGGGCGGAATCCGCCGACGGCGGCGAGGGGCTCCCGCTGATCGAGATGCTCGACGTGCGGATCCTGGACCGCGCGACCGGCGAGCACCTGCCGGGGATCACCGGGAACAACTTCTCCTCCTACGTGCGGGACCACGACTTCAGCGTGCGCCTGCCCGCCCATCAGCAGGCCGCGGGCGACGCGGGATCCGGCGGCGGCGTGCCGGAGGACTTCGGCGTGCTGCACGGCAGGCTCTTCCGCCGCTTCGTCTCCTCGGACGCCTATCGCGAGCGCTTCGCCGGACCGCCCGTGGTCTGCATCAGCGTCTCCACCAGCCGGACCTATCGCCGCATCGGCGCGCCGCATCCGGTGCTCGGCGACGAGTACGAGGCCGACGGCTCCTCCCTCACCGATCTCTACTTCGCGCGGATGGGGCTGCAGGTGCGGTGCTTCAAGCCCCGCGGCGCCGTCGCCCCGCTGGCGTTCTACTTCGAGGGCGATCTGCTCGCCGATCACTCCGACCTGGCGCTCATCGGCACGATCGCCACGATGGAGACGTTCCAGCGGATCTATCGCCCCGAGATCTACAACGCCCGCGAGAGCGCCGGGGAGGTGTACCGGCCGAGCCTGGGCGGCACCGACCACGCGGACACGGGGATCGTGTACGACCGCGAGGAGCGCAGCCGTCTCGGCGTGACCCAGGGCAGGTTCATCCAGGAGCGGCTGATCGCGCCGCACCAGGAGCACCTCGAGCAGTGGCTGGCCGAGGAGGTCGTCCGATGAGCACCCTCCTCCCCACCTCGATCGTCGGCAGCCTCCCCAAGCCCTCATGGCTCTCCGAGCCCGAGACGCTCTGGTCCCCCTGGCGCCTCGAGGGCGCAGAGCTGGACGAGGGCAGGCGCGATGCGCTGCACCTCGCCGCGGCCGAGCAGGCCGTGGCCGGCCTCGACGTGATCAGCGACGGGGAGCAGACCCGCCAGCACTTCGTCACCACCTTCATCGAGCATCTCAGCGGCGTCGACTTCGCACGTCGCGAGACGGTGCGCATCCGCGATCGCTACGACGCGAGCGTCCCGACGGTCGTCGGTCCGGTGCGTCGTGAGCGGCCCGTCTTCGTCGACGACGCGGCCTCCCTCCGCACGCGGACGGACAAGCCCCTCAAGTGGGCGCTGCCCGGCCCGATGACCATGATCGACACGCTGTACGACGCGCACTACGGCAGCCGCGAGGAGCTCGCCCGCGAGTTCGCGGCCCTCCTCAACCAGGAGGCGCGGGAGCTGGAGGCGGCGGGCGTGGACATCATCCAGTTCGACGAGCCCGCCTTCAACGTCTTCTTCGACGACGTGCGGGACTGGGGCGTGGAGGTCCTCGAGCGGGCGGCCGAGGGGCTGCGCGCCGAGACCGTCGTGCACATCTGCTACGGCTACGGCATCAAGGCCAACACCGACTGGAAGGCGAGCCTGGGCACGGAGTGGCGCCAGTACGAGGAGACCTTCCCGCTGCTGCGCGACTCGGTGATCGACACGGTCTCCCTCGAGAGCCGCGGCTCGCACGTCCCGATGGAGCTCGTCGAGCTGCTGCGCGGCAAGAAGGTGATGCTCGGCGCGATCGACGTCGCCGATCCGCAGGTCGAGACCCCCGAGGAGGTCGCCGACACCCTCCGCCGGGCCCTCGCCTTCGTGGAACCGGAGAATCTCTGCCCGAGCACGAACTGCGGCATGGCGCCGCTGTCCCGCACCGTCGCGCAGGGCAAGATGCGGGCGCTCGCCGCGGGGACGGCGCTTCTGCGCGCCGAGCTCGCGGGGGGCTGAGTCCGCGCCGCGGGGCGGGCGGAGGGAGCCGGGCCCGGCGAAG
>NZ_KV788945.1:0-15848 GCF_001807385.1 Brachybacterium sp. HMSC06H03
CGTCCCGCTCCCCCGCCGCTGCCGCGGCGCGGCCGCTGCCCGGCCATCAGGCCGCGGCGCCGCGCGAGATCAGCTCGCGTGCGAGCTGCCGGTAGGCGGCGGCACCCTTGTTGGAGGTGGCGAAGGAGATGATCGGCTCCGCGGCGACGGAGGCGTCGGGGAACTTCACGGTGCGGTTGATGGTGGTGTGGAAGACCTTGTCGGGGAACGCCTCGACCACGCGCTGGCACACCTCGCGGGCGTGCAGCGTGCGCGGGTCGAACATCGTGATCAGGATGCCGTCGAGCTCGAGGCGGGGGTTGATGCGGTCCTGCACCTTCTCGATCGTCTCCACCAGCAGCGCCACGCCGCGCAGCGCGAAGTACTCGGCCTCCAGCGGGATGATCACGCCGTGGCTCGCGGCGAGGGCGTTGACGGTGAGCAGGCCCAGCGAGGGCTGGCAGTCGATGATGATCACGTCGTAGTCGTCGGCCACGGGGCGCAGCACGCGGGCCAGCGCCATCTCGCGGGCGACCTCGTTGACGAGGGTGACCTCGGCGGCGGAGAGGTCGATGTTCGCCGGGAGCACGTCGAGATCCTCGGTGTCGGTCTCCCGGATGACCGTGCGCACGTCGTGGCCCCGTTCCATGAGCAGGTTGTAGACGGTCACGTCGAGGTCGTAGGGGTTCACGCCCAGGCCGGCGCTGAGCGCGCCCTGGGGGTCGAGGTCCACCAGCAGCACCTTGCGGCCGAGCTCCGCGAGGGCCGCGCCGAGGTTGATGACGCTCGTGGTCTTCCCGACCCCGCCCTTCTGGTTGACCATCGAGATGATCCGGGCCGGCCCGTGGGAGTCGAGCGCGGCCGGCTCCGGGAGCTCCGGCATCGGCCGGCCGGTCGGGCCGAGATCGATGTCCAGCTGCTGGGGGGAGGTCGGGCTCACGTCGTTGTCCTGTCGTCGGCGTCGTGGTCTGGTGCGTGCACGCCGCGGGGCGAGCGGGCTCCGGAGGTGCTCCGGTCCCAGCCCGGGGAGGGACGGCTGCGCGTCGGTCCCCGCGCCATCCGCGGCGAGCCCCCGGCGGCCGGGGCCGGTCGGGGGCGTCGTGCCGCCCAAGTCTAAGCCCCCCGCCGGGCGCGGGGGTGGGCGCCGGCGTGCGTCTCGCGGAGGGAGTCGACCGTCACCTGCGTGTAGAGCTGGGTCGTGGTGACCGAGGCGTGGCCCAGCAGCTCCTGCACGGAGCGCACGTCGGCCCCGCCGTGCAGCAGGTGGGTGGCATAGGAGTGGCGCAGCGTGTGCGGGCTGATCGGCTCGGGGAGGTCCTCCAGCTCGGCGTCGCGGGCGCAGCGCTGCACCACCTGCCAGGCGGCCTGGCGGGTCAGGCGGGTGCCGCGGGCGCCGAGGAAGATCGCCGGGGTGCCGGGGCCGCGCGCGGCGAGGGCCGGGCGGCCCCGCGTGAGATATGCCCCGAGCGCCTCGGCGGCGAAGCGGCCGACGGGCACGACCCGGTGCTTGTCCCCCTTGCCGCGCAGCACGACGGAGCGCCCCGGCAGGTCCACGTCGTCGAGGTCCAGGCCGGTGACCTCGGAGATCCGGGCGCCGATGCCGTAGAGCAGCTCGAGCAGGGCCCGGTCTCGCAGGGCGCGCTCGGTCGCGTCGCGCCCGGTGCCGGGGCGTCCGGCGGCCTCGAGCAGCGCCTCGACCTGGTCGAGGGTCAACGGGTGCGGAAGGCGCCGCGGCAAGGTCGGGGTCGGGACCAGGCGGGAGGGGTCCCCGGTGGTGGAGACCCGCTCGGCGTCGAGGAAGGAGTGCAGCCCGCGCACCGCGGCGAGGGAGCGGGCGGCGGAGGCGGCGGAGAGCGGGGTCCCCCCGTCGGCCCCGGTGCGCAGGGACTGCAGCCACTCCCCCAGCTGCGCGGGGTCCACCGCGGCGGGGTCGACCTCGCGGCGCGCGAGGTCCGCGAGATAGCGGCGCAGATCACGCCGGTAGGCCGCCAGGGTGTTCTCGGACAGGCCCCGCTCGATGCGCAGGTGGCCGAGGTACTGCTCGAGGATCCGCCGGTCTCCCGGGCGCAGGGGATCCTCCTCGCCCGTCGGGCGCGGGGCCTCCCCGGAGCTCATGCGCTCAGAGGGTGACGAAGGGATCGATCGCGAGGGCGACGAAGAGCACCGTGAGGTAGGTGATCGAGCCGTGGAAGACCTTCATCGGGGCGAGCGCCCTGCCCGAGAGCCCCTGGCGGACCCGCAGCGCGTAGCGCACCACGAGGAAGCCGAACCAGGCGCCGGAGGCGACGGCGGCGACGCCGTACACCCAGCCGGTCTCGCCCAGCGGGATGATCGCGAGGCTCGAGGCGATCATCAGCGCGGTGTGCAGCAGCATCTGGCGGGCGACGTTCGAGCGGGAGGACACCACCGGCAGCATCGGCACGCCCGCCCTGGCGTAGTCGTCCTGGAACTTCTCGGCCAGCGGCCAGTAGTGCGGCGGCGTCCAGAAGAAGATCACCAGGAACAGCAGCACCGCGGTCCAGGAGACGGTGCCGGTCATCGCCGACCAGCCGATCAGCACCGGCATGCAGCCGGCGATGCCGCCCCAGACGATGTTCTGGCTGGTGCGGCGCTTGAGGATCATCGTGTAGAAGACGACGTACAGCAGGATCGCGCCGACCGCGAGCGCGGCGGAGACCCAGTTCACCAGCAGGCCCAGCCACAGCGCGGAGACCGCGGAGATGGTCAGGCCGAAGATCAGCGCGGCGCGCGGGGTGACGGCGCCGGAGGGGATCGGACGCTTCCGGGTGCGCTTCATCTTCGCGTCGATGTCGCGCTCGAGGTACATGTTCAGCGCGTTCGCGCCGCCGGCGGCGAGATAGCCGCCGACCATGGTGGCGATGATCAGCCACAGCGAGGGGAAACCGCCCGCGGCGAGGAACATCGTGGGGATCGTCGTGATGAGCAGCAGCTCGATGATCCGCGGCTTGGTCAGCGCGACGTAGGCACGGAGGGTGGAGCCGACGGTCCGCGGACCGCGCCCGCCGTCCTGGCCTGCGCCCCGCAGCTGAACTCCCTGGGTGGCGGTCACCGCCCACCGTCCTTCCTCCTGGTCACGGCACGCGGCCGACGGACCATCCCAGTCTAGGTGCTCACCCGCGGCGGCGGGGCGAGGCGCGGGGTGAGAGTGGGCACCGTCCGCCACGGCAACAGCCTGGACGCGCATGACCTCGTCGCACGGCCCGGACTAAGGTGGTCCTCGTTGCCTCCCGTGCGGAACGCGCACGTCGCAGCCGGTCATCCGGCGCCGTGCGGCGAGGCCCGTCTTTCCGAGCGGCCGTCCAGGCCGCATCCCGGCGAAAGGATGTCCACGACATGACGGAGAACTTCACGGCCCCCGAGGGCTGGACCGAGCTCGACAAGCGGGCGGTCGACACCGTCCGCGTGCTGGCCGCCGACGCGGTCGAGAAGGTCGGCAACGGCCATCCCGGCACCGCCGTCAGCCTCGCCCCGGCCGCGTACCTGCTCTACCAGGACGTGATGCGCCACGATCCGACCGACCACGCGTGGCTCGGCCGCGACCGCTTCGTGCTCTCGGCGGGCCACTCGAGCCTGACCCAGTACATCCAGCTCTTCCTCGGCGGCTTCGGCCTCGAGAAGAAGGACATCGAGGAGCTGCGCACCTGGGGCTCGAAGACCCCCGGCCACCCCGAGAACTTCCACACCGAGGGCGTGGAGATCACCACCGGTCCGCTGGGCCAGGGCATCTCCTCCGCCGTCGGCATGGCCATGGCCCAGCGCCGCGAGCGCGGCCTGCTGGATCCCGAGGCGGCGCCCGGCACCAGCCCCTTCGACCACTTCACCTACGTCATCGCCTCCGACGGCGACCTGCAGGAGGGCGTCTCCTCCGAGGCCAGCTCCCTCGCGGGCACCCAGCAGCTCGGCAACCTGATCGTGCTCTGGGACGACAACGAGATCTCCATCGAGGGCGACACCTCCATCGCCTTCACCGAGGACACCGCCGCGCGCTACGAGGCCTACGGCTGGGACGTGCGCACCGTGGACTGGACCCACGGGGGGACGGAGTACGGCGAGGACGTCGCCGCGCTCAAGGACGCGATCCTCGAGGGCCAGAAGGTCACCGACAAGCCCACCTTCATCCGCCTGCGCACCGTCATCGGCTGGCCGATCCCGGAGCTGGCCGGCTCGCACTCCGTGCACGGCGCGAAGCTCGGCGCCGAGGGCGTCAAGGGCCTCAAGGAGGCCGTCGGCTTCGACCCCGAGCAGACCTTCCAGGTCGACGAGGACGTGCTGGCCCACACCCGCGGCCTCGCCGAGCGCGCCGCCGCGAAGAAGGCCGAGTGGGACAAGGGCTACCAGGCCTGGCGCTCCGCGAACGCGGAGAAGGCCGCACTGCTGGACCGCCTCGTCGCGCGCGAGCTGCCCGAAGGCTTCGCCGACGCGTTCCCGACCTTCGAGGCCGACGAGAAGGGCGTCGCCACCCGCGCCGCCTCCGGCAAGGTCCTCGGCGAGCTCGCCGCGGTCATGCCCGAGCTGTGGGGCGGCTCCGCCGACCTCGCCGGCTCGAACAACACCACCATGAAGGGCGAGCCGTCCTTCCTCCCCGCCGAGCTCAGCACCTCCGAGTTCGCCGGCGACCAGTACGGCCGCACGCTCCACTTCGGCATCCGCGAGCACGGCATGGGCGCGATCCTCTCCGGGATCTCCCTGCACGGACTGACCCGCCCCTACGGCGGCACCTTCTTCCAGTTCGCGGACTACATGCGCGGCTCCGTGCGCCTCGCCTCGCTGATGAAGACCCCGGTCACCTACGTGTGGACCCACGACTCCATCGGCCTGGGCGAGGACGGCCCGACCCACCAGCCGGTCGAGCACTTCGCCGCCTACCGCGCGATCCCGAACCTCTCGATCGTCCGCCCGGCGGACGCGAACGAGACCGCGCAGGCGTGGAAGGTGCTGCTGGAGCGGGACAACGGCCCCGTCGGCCTGCTCCTGTCCCGTCAGGCGCTGCCCACCTTCGACCGCACCGAGTACGCCGGCGCGGAGAACGTCGCCAAGGGCGGGTACGTCATGAAGGACGCCTCCACCGGCGACCCGAAGGTGATCCTCATCGCGACCGGCTCCGAGGTGCAGTACGCGGCCGAGGCGCAGAAGCGCCTCGAGGCCGAGGGCACCCCGACCCGCCTGGTCTCCATGCCGTCCGTCGAGTGGTTCGACGAGCAGGACGACGAGTACAAGGAGTCGGTGCTCCCCTCCTCCGTGACCGCCCGCGTCACGGTCGAGGCCGGCATCGCCATGCCCTGGTACCGCTTCCTCGGCGCGCACGGCAGGGCCGTGTCGCTCGAGCACTACGGTGCCTCCGCCGATGCGAAGACGCTGTTCCGCGAGTACGGCTTCACCCCCGAGGCCGTCGTCGAGGCCGCCCAGGAGTCCCTGGCCGCCGCCGGCGCCTGATCCGACGCGGGGGCGGGACCCTGGGGTCCCGCCCCCGCGTCTCTCTCCCCTGCCACCCCTGGGACCTGCGATGTTCCGTCGGACACCTCCTGGAATCCGCGCCCGCCGGTCCCCGTTGCACCCGATGACACCAGCGTCGACCCAGGGCGCGCCGCGCCCGGAAGGAACGTCATGACCCAGAACCCCTCCACCCAGGCCCTCTCCGACGCCGGAGTCTCCATCTGGCTCGACGACCTCTCGCGCAAGCGCCTGCAGACGGGCAACCTCGCAGAGCTGCTCGCCACCCGCAACGTCGTGGGCGTGACCACGAACCCCTCGATCTTCCAGGCCGCGATCTCCGGCTCGGACGAGTACGACGCCGACATCGCCCGCCTCGCCGGCGAGGGCAAGGACGTCGACCAGGTCATCGAGGTGCTCACCACCGACGACGTCAGGAACGCCGCGGACCTGCTCGCCGACACCTACGCCTCCTCCAAGGGCTTCGACGGCCGCGTCAGCATCGAGGTGGATCCTCGCCTCGCGCACGAGACCGAGAAGACCATCGCGCAGGCCGAGCACCTCTTCGAGGTCGTCGGCCGCGAGAACGTGATGATCAAGATCCCCGCGACCGAGGCGGGCCTGCCCGCGATCACCGCCGTGATCGGCGCCGGCATCAGCGTCAACGTCACCCTGATCTTCTCCGTCGAGCGCTACGAGGCCGTCATCGACGCCTACCTCGCCGGCCTGGAGAAGGCCGCGGAGGCCGGCAAGGACCTCTCGAGGATCCACTCGGTCGCCTCCTTCTTCGTCTCCCGCGTGGACAGCGAGATCGACGCGCGCCTGGACGCCCTCGGCGGCGACGCCGTCTCCCTCAAGGGCCAGGCCGGCGTCGCCAACGCCCAGGCCGCCTTCGGCGTGTACCTCACCGCCTTCGGCTCCGAGCGCTTCACGGCCCTCGCCGACAAGGGCGCGAACGTGCAGCGCGCGCTGTGGGCGTCGACCGGCGTGAAGAACCCCGACTACTCCGACACGCTCTACGTGGACAACCTGGTCGCCGACCCGACCGTGAACACGATGCCGGAGAAGACTCTCGAGGCCGTCGCCGACCACTCCGAGCCCAAGGCCGCGCTGTCCGCCGAGACCGCCGCCGCCGGCGAGGCCGCGCTGGAGCGCGTGGCCGAGGCCGGGGTCGACCTCGCCGACGTGTTCGCGGTGCTCGAGCGCGAGGGCGTGGAGAAGTTCGAGAAGGCCTGGAACGAGCTGCTCGAGACCGTCTCGGCGTCCGTCGAGGCCGCCCGCGCCTGACCCCACCCGGTGAGCACGGGTCCGCCGCGGTGCGGGCCTGTGCTCCCGCCGTCCGTGTCCGAGAAAGGACCATCGTGACCGACTCCCCCGCCCCCTCCGCAGCAGCCGGCGCGCCGAACCCGCTGCGCGATCCCCGCGACCGACGGCTGCCTCTGATCGCCGGGCCCAGCTCCATGGTGATGTTCGGCGTCACCGGCGACCTCGCCCGCAAGAAGCTGCTGCCGGCGATCTACGACCTCCCCCACCGCGGTCTCCTCCCGCCGAGCTTCGGCCTGGTCGGCTACGGCCGCCGCGAGTGGTCCGACGACGACTTCGCCGAGTACGTGAAGAAGTCCGTCTCCGAGCACTCCCGCACCGGCTTCGACGAGAGCGTCTTCGAGCAGCTGCGCGGCGGCCTCCGCTTCGTCACCGGCACCTTCGACGACAAGGCCGCCTTCGAGCGCCTCACCGAGGTCGTCGGCGAGCTGGACCGCACGCGCGGCACCGGCGGCAACCACGCCTTCTACCTCTCGATCCCGCCGGACGCCTTCCCGCAGGTGTGCGGGCAGCTGGCCGAGTCGGGGCTGAACACCCCGCAGGACGGCTCCTGGCGCCGCGTCGTCATCGAGAAGCCCTTCGGCCACGACCTCGCCTCCGCCCGCGAGCTCAACGACGTGGTGGAGAAGGCGTTCCGTCCCGAGGACGTCTTCCGCATCGACCACTACCTGGGCAAGGAGACGGTCCAGAACATCCTCGCGCTGCGCTTCGCGAACCAGATGTTCGAGCCGATCTGGAACTCCGCCTACGTCGACCACGTGCAGATCACGATGGCCGAGGACATCGGCATCGGCTCGCGCGCCGGCTACTACGACGGCATCGGCACCGCCCGCGACGTCATCCAGAACCACCTCCTCCAGCTCCTCGCGCTCACCGCGATGGAGGAGCCGGTCACCTTCCGCGCCAGCGACCTGCGCGCGGAGAAGGAGAAGGTCCTCGCCGCCGTCGAGCTGCCGGAGGACCTCGCCGCGCACACCGCGCGCGGCCAGTACGTCGGCGGCTGGCAGGGCGGCGAGGAGGTGCGCCCCTATCTCGAGGAGGACGGCATCCCGGCCGACTCCACCACCGAGACCTTCGCGGCGATGCGCCTGGACATCGCGACCCGTCGCTGGGCCGGAGTGCCCTTCTACCTGCGCGCCGGCAAGCGCCTGGGACGCCGCGTCACCGAGATCGCGGTCGTGTTCAAGCGTGCGCCCTTCCTGCCCTTCCATTCCACGGACACCGCGGACCTGGGCCAGAACGCGATCGTGATCCGCGTCCAGCCGGACGAGGGCGTGACCATGCGCTTCGGCTCGAAGGTCCCCGGAACCCAGATGGAGGTGCGGGACGTGACGATGGACTTCGCCTACGGCATGAACTTCACCGAGGAGTCCCCGGAGGCGTACGAGCGGCTGATCCTGGACATGCTGCTCGGCGACCCGCCGCTGTTCCCGCGGCAGAAGGAGGTCGAGCTCTCCTGGAAGATCCTCGACCCCATCACCGAGTTCTGGGCCGAGAACCTCGACCCCGCGCCGTACCGGCCGGGCTCCTGGGGCCCCGACACCGCACACGACATGCTCGCCCGTGACGGGCGCACCTGGAGGCGACCGTGATCACCACCCTGACCGACACCACCGCGTCGGCGGTCGACAAGACCATGACCGAGATGCGGGAGACCTTCGGCGAGAACACCATCGGCCGGGTCCTCACGCTCATCATCATCGCCACCGGCGACATCGAGGAGCCGCTCGAGGCGGCGATCGCCGCGAGCCACGAGCACCCCGCCCGAGTGCTCGTGGTCGACGCCGATCCCGAGGCGGAGACCTCCGGGCTCGACGCCGAGATCCGCGTGGGCCGTGACGCCGGCGCCGGCGAGATCGTGATCCTCCACGCCCGCGGCGACGTGCTGTGGTCGCTGGACACGCTGGTGATGGCGCTGCTGCTGCCGGATGCGCCGATCGTGACCTGGTGGCCGGAGAACGCTCCGTCCTCCCCCGTCCACGACGTGCTCGGCTCCATGTCGCAGCGCCGCATCACCGACTCCGCCGCCTGCGCGGACCCGCTGGGGACGCTGAAGCGTCTGCGCCGCGGCTACGCCAGCGGCGACTCGGACTTCGCCTGGGCGCGGCTGACACGCTGGCGCGGCCTGGTCGCGAGCGCCTACGAGGTGCCGCCGGTCTCCGTGCCCAGCTCCGTCGAGGTCCTCGGCACCGAGGGCAACCCCTCGGTGCTGCTGATGGCGAGCTGGCTGCAGCACACCCTCGGCGTCGAGGCGTCGATCCTCCCGCCGCCCTCGGACGATCCCGACTTCGCCGGGGTGCACGGCGTGCGGCTGGTGCGCGAGGACGGCACGATCGAGCTCACCCGCGTCAGCGACGACTCGATCGTCATGAAGCTGCCGGGCGACGACTCCGGCCAGCACGTGACGATGCCCCGCCGCACCCTCGCGGAGCTCGTCACCGAGGAGCTGCGCCGCCTGGACCCCGACGAGGTCTACGGCGAGGTGCTCGGCGCCGCCTTCTCCGGAATCTCCGACACGGCGACCTTCGCGAGCGGCAAGCCCGCCCCGCAGGACGTCGTGGTCGCCGATGCGGAGGCGGTCGCGCAGGCCGCCGCCACGGCCACCGCGGAGCAGCTCGCCGCCGCGCTCGAGAAGCGCCCCGTCGCGCACCTGGTGCTCACCGGCGGCACCGTCGGCACCCTCACCGCCGCGGCCCTGCCCGCCGCGCTGAAGGACGCCGGGGTGGATGCCTCCCGGCTGCACCTGTGGTGGGGCGACGAGCGCTTCGTCGAGCCGGACTCCGAGGAGCGCAACGAGGTGGGCGTGCGCACCTCGCTGCTGGACGTGCTGCGCGAGGAGCACGGACTCCCGGCCCGCAACGTCCACGTCATGCCCTCCCCCGCCGACGGCATGTCCCTCGAGGACGCCGCCGCCTGGTACGGGCAGCAGCTGGACCAGACGGGCGGCGACGAGCCCTTCCGCACCCGCGGGCAGGCGTTCTTCGACGTGCTGCTGCTCGGGGTCGGCCCCGACGGTCACATCGCCTCGCTGTTCCCGCAGCACCCCGCCCAGGAGAAGGTGCTCGGCAGCGCCGTCGCGGTGACCGGCTCCCCGAAGCCGCCCTCGCAGCGGATCTCGCTGACCTGGCCGGTGCTGAACTCCGCCCGCCACGTGGCACTGCTCGTGGCCGGCGCGGAGAAGGCGGAGGCGGTGCGCGCCGCGCACGAGGGCGTGGACCCGTGGGAGGTGCCCGCCTCGGCGGTGCGCGGCCTCGAGTCCACCACCTGGGTGCTCGACGAGGCCGCCGCCGGGCGCAGCGCCCGCTGAGCCCCGGCTCCTCCGGGAGCACACAGGATGTCCGAAGGGCCGGTCACCGCGAGGTGACCGGCCCTTCGGGCTGTCAGGGCCCCGAGGTCCGGGGATGCAGAACGGGCCGTCCCCGAGGGGACGGCCCGTTCGCAGAGCAGAGGTGCGGCGGTCGCCGCACGAGGGTGTCAGAGCATCGTCTCGATGATGCCGAGGCCGACGGCGCTCGCGCCCCAGAGGACGGCGACGGTCACCGTGAGGCGGTTCAGATTCCGCTCGGCGACGCCCGAGGCGCTCGCGGAGGAGGAGACGCCGCCGCCGAACATGTCCGACAGGCCGCCGCCGCGCCCCTTGTGCAGGAGCACCAGCAGGATCGTCAGCAGCCCGAACACCGCCAGCAGGATCTGGAGGACGAGCTTCAGCAGGGACAGGTCCACGAGGGGATCACCCTTCCACGGAGACGGACGGACCGATCCAGCATACGGCACGGGCCGGGTCCGTCGAGGACCCGGCCCGCGTGGGGAGGCTTACCTTCAGCCCTGGAAACCGGCGATCTTGGCGAACTCCTCGGCCTTCAGCGAGGCGCCGCCGACGAGGGCGCCGTCGACGTCGGCGCGCTGCATGAGCTCGCCCACGTTCGAGGACTTCACGCTGCCGCCGTACAGGACGCGCACCGCGTCGGCGACCGAGTCGCCGTGCATCGCGCGCAGCGCCTCGCGGATCGCGGAGCACACCTCCTGCGCGTCGTCCGGGGTCGCGACCTCGCCGGTGCCGATCGCCCACACGGGCTCGTAGGCGATGACGATCTTCGCGGCCTGCTCGGCGGTGATGCCCTCGATGCCGCCCTCGAGCTGCGCGAGGGTGTACTCGACGTGCTTGCCGGCCTTGCGCTCCTCGAGCGGCTCGCCGACGCAGAGGATCGGCACGAGGCCCGCGGCGAAGGCTGCCTTCACCTTGGCGTTCGTGACCTCCTCGGTCTCGCCGTGGTACTGACGGCGCTCGGAGTGGCCGACCGCGGCGTAGGTGCAGCCCAGCGCCGAGAGCATCGCGCCGGAGACCTCGCCGGTGTACGCGCCGGACTCGTGCGCGGAGATGTCCTGGGAGCCGTAGGCGATCGGGAGCTTGCCGGCGTCGACCGCGACCTGCACGGTGCGCAGGTCCACGAACGGGGGCAGCACGACGGTCTCGACCTTGGTGGCGTCGACCTCCTTGAGCTGCTCACCGAGCTCCTCGACCAGGGCGAGGCCCTGCTTCCAGTCGAGGTTCATCTTCCAGTTGCCCGCCATGAGCGGGGTGCGGGTGGTCACTTCTGGTCCTCCTCGAGGATGGAGATTCCGGGCAGGTCCTTGCCCTCGATGAGCTCGAGGCTGGCACCGCCGCCGGTGGAGATGTGGGAGAAGAGCGTCTCGTCGAAGCCCAGGATGCGCACCGCGGCGGCGGAGTCGCCGCCGCCGACCACGGTGTAGCCGGAGGCCGCGCCGAGCTTCTCGGCGACGGCCTTCGTGCCCTCGGCGAAGGCCGGGAACTCGAACACGCCCATCGGGCCGTTCCAGAACACGGTCGCCGCATCGGCGATCTTCTCGCCGAAGAGCTTCGCGGTCTCGGGGCCGATGTCCATGCCCTCCTGGTCCGCGGGGATCCCGTCGACGCCCACGACGGTGGCGGGCGCGTCGGCGGAGAACTCCGGCGCCACGACGGTGTCGACGGGGAGCACGAGCTCGACGCCGTTCGCCTTCGCGCGCTCCATGTACTCGCGCACCACGTCGATCTTCGACTCGTCCAGCAGCGACAGGCCGACCTCGTGGCCGAGCGCCTTCTGGAAGGTGAAGGCCATGCCGCCGCCGATGAGGATGCGGTCGGCCCTGCCCAGCAGCGCGTCGATCACGCCGAGCTTGTCGGCGATCTTCGCGCCGCCGAGGACGACCACGAAGGGACGCTCGGGCTCGTCGGTCACCTTGCGCAGCGAGTCGACCTCGCGCAGCACCAGCTCGCCCGCGGCGGCGGGGAGCAGGGTGGCGAGCTCGTACACGGAGGCCTGCTTGCGGTGGACGACGCCGAAGCCGTCGGAGACGAAGGCGTCGCCGAGGGCGGCGAGCTCGCGGGCGAAGGCGAGCCGCTCCTCGTCGGTCTTCGCGGTCTCGCCCGCGTTGAAGCGCAGGTTCTCGAGCACGGCGACCTGGCCGTCGCCGAGCGCGGCGACGGTCTCCTGGGCGGCGGGGCCGACGGTGTCGGTCGCGAAGGCGACCTCCTGGCCGAGCAGCTCGCCGAGGCGGCCCACGACCGGGCGGAGGGAGTACTTCTCCTCGGGCTCGCCCTTGGGGCGGCCGAGGTGGGAGATCACCGCGACGCGGGCACCGGCCTCGACGAGCCGGGTGAGGGTGGGCAGCGCGGCGCGGATGCGGCCGTCGTCGGTGATCGTGGTGCCGTCCAGCGGCACGTTGAGATCGGCGCGGACGAGCACGCGCTTGCCGCGCAGCTCTCCGAGCGAATCGATGGTCTTCAGCACTGTGGTGCTCCTTCAGGGGTTCGACCGCGGGACGCCGGAGCGGCCCGTCGGGACGGGGGACGAGCGGAGCCCGCCGGACGCCGACCCCTCGGGGTGGCGACCGGCGGGCTCCGGGGCTGTCCTGGTCGTCAGCGGGACGACGCGAGGATCAGAGGGACTTGCCGACCAGCTGCGAGAGCTCGACGAGGCGGTTGGAGAAGCCCCACTCGTTGTCGTACCAGGAGAAGATCTTGACCTGGTTGCCGTTCACCTTGGTGAGCTGCGCGTCGAAGATCGAGGAGTGCGGGTCGCCCTCGATGTCCTTGGAGACGATCGGGTCCTCGGTGTAGCGCAGGACGCCCTTGAGCGGGCCCTCGGCGGCCTTCTTGATCGCGGCGTTGATCTCCTCGATCGTGACCTCGCGGGAGGCCTCGAAGGTGAGGTCGGTGATCGAGCCGGTGGGGACCGGCACGCGCAGCGAGTAGCCGTCGAGCTTGCCCTTGAGCTCGGGGAGCACCAGCGCCACGGCCTTGGCCGCACCGGTGGTGGTCGGGACGATGTTCAGGGCGGCGGCGCGTGCACGGCGCGGGTCCTTGTGCGGGCCGTCCTGCAGCACCTGGTCCGAGGTGTAGGCGTGGATCGTGGTCATCAGACCCTTGACGATGCCGAACTCGTCGTTCAGCACCTTCGCCACCGGCGCGAGGCTGTTGGTGGTGCAGGAGGCGTTGGAGATGATGTCGTGCTTCGCGGGGTCGTAGTCGCCCTCGTTCACACCGATGACGAAGGTCGCGTCCTCGTTCTTCGCCGGAGCGGAGATGATGACCTTCTTGGCGCCGGCCTCGATGTGGGCCTTGGCCTTCTCGGCGTCGGTGAAGATGCCGGTGGACTCGATGACGACGTCCGCGCCGATCTCGCCCCACGGGATGTTCTTCGGATCGCGCTCGGCGTACGCCTTGAAGGTGTTGTCGCCGACGGTGATCGAGTCCTCGTCGTGCGAGACGTCGTAGGGAAGCACCCCGCCGATCGAGTCGTACTTGATGAGGTTCGCGAGCGTCGCGTTGTCGGTGAGGTCGTTCACACCGACGATCTGGATGTCCGCCTGCTGCTCGAGAGCGGCGCGCAGGAAGTTACGGCCGA
This sequence comes from Brachybacterium sp. HMSC06H03, assembly GCF_001807385.1. Lineage (NCBI taxonomy): Bacteria > Bacillati > Actinomycetota > Actinomycetes > Micrococcales > Dermabacteraceae > Brachybacterium > Brachybacterium sp. HMSC06H03. Next base: position 13,662 of record NZ_KV788945.1, read on the forward strand.
TGCGGCCGAATCCGTTGATTCCAACCTTGACGGTCAAGGGTTCCTCCTAGTGTCACGGTGAGTCCGCGACGTTCGAGTACTGACATGGCGCGCACGCCCTCGTACGCTCGGGCGACGCCGGCGTGTGACCGACGACCGTGACGATCTTATCAACGACCGGCATCAGGGGACGAAGGAAGATGGTCCTCGTCCACTCCGTGGTCGGTCCCGGGGATGCCGAGCTCCTCCGCGCGCTTGTCGGCGGTGGCGAGCAGGCGTCGGATCCGACCGGCCACGGCGTCCTTCGTGAGCGGCGGATCGGCGAGTCGGCCGAGCTCCTCGAGGCTCGCCTGGCGGTGCTCCAGACGGAGGCGACCGGCGGCCTGCAGGTGCTCGGGCACGTCCTCGCCGAGGATCTCCAGCGCGCGCTGGACGCGCTGGCCCGCGGCGACCGCGGCCCGCGCGGAGCGGCGCAGGTTCGCGTCGTCGAAGTTCGCGAGCCGGTGCGCGGTCGCCTTCACCTCGCGGGTGGTGCGGCGCTGCTCCCAGGTGCGCACCGTCTCGTGGGCGCCCATCCGGGACAGCAGGGCGGAGATCGCGTCGCCGTCGCGCAGCACCACCCGGTCCGCGCCCCGCGCCTCCCGGGCCTTCGAGGCGACGCCGAGCCGCCGGGCCGCGCCGACCATCGCCAGCGCCACCTCGGGGCCGGGGCAGGACAGCTCCAGGGCCGAGGAGCGGCCCGGCTCGGTGAGGGTGCCGCGGGCGAGGAACGCCCCGCGCCACGCGGCCTCCGCGTCCACCAGCGCCCCGCCGACGACGAAGGGCGGCATCCCGCGCACGGGACGGCCGCGCGCGTCCAGGAGTCCTGCCTGGCGGGCCAGCATCCCGCCCTCGCGCTCCACCCGCACCAGGTAGCGGGTGGTGCGTCGGATCCCGGAGGGGGCCAGCACCGCGAGCTCGGCGCGGTGGCCGTACATGTCGGCGATGATGCCGTGCAGCCGCCGCGCGACCGCCGCCGAGTCCAGCTCCGCCTCGACCACGACCCGGCCCGCGACCAGGTGCAGACCCCCGGCGAAGCGCAGCATCGCGGCCGCCTCCGCCTTGCGGGCGGAGGGCCTGGTCACCTCGAGGTGGCTGAGCTCCTCCTTCGCGTCACCCGTCAGCGCCATGCATGTCCTCCTCGGTGCGGGGGGCCGTGCCCCTCGTGGTGCGGTGGGGTCGTTTCCGGCGCGACGCGGAGCGGTCGTCGCCGCGCTCCACGTCCCCGTAGGCGTCGTCGAACAGATCACGGTACGCCGCGGCCAGGCGCACCGGGTCGTGCCGCGGCGTCCCGTCGCCGACGCTGACCTGGCGCAGCAGGGTGCGCAGTCCTCGCTCCTGCGCCGCCTCGGCGAGGTCGAGGACGTCCTCGAGGGTGGTCGGGTCGGCGACGAGGGCGTCGAAGCGGCAGTCCCCCGCGTGGGCGAGCAGCACGTCCAGCATGTCCAGGCTCGTCATCCCCTCGGCCTCCTGCGCGCCGACGGAGAGGTTCGTGATGATCCCCTTCCGCGCCGGGCTCGCCGCGATCGCCTCGGCGATCTCGGGGATCATCAGATGCGGCAGCACGGAGGTGTACCAGGAGCCGGGGCCGAGGATGACCCAGTCCGCGCGTCCGATCGCCTCGAGCACGTCGGCGGGGACGCGGGGGCGCGGCGGGATCAGGCGCACGTCCTCGACGCGGCCCTCCGCGGTCGCGACCTGGTACTGGCCCGAGACGGTGCGGGCGCTGCCGTCGGCGCCGACCACGCGCGCCTCGATGTCCAGCGGGTCCAGCGCCATCGGCAGCACGCGCCCGCGCGCACCGAGCAGCTCGGCCATCTGGTCGAGGCCCTCGATGGGGTCCTCGAGGATCTGCCACAGCGCGACGATCATCAGGTTCCCGAGCGCGTGCCCGTCGAGCTCGCCGTCGGTGGCGAAGCGGTGCTGGATCACGTCGCCCCAGATGGACCCCCATTCGGAGTCCTCGCACAGGGCCGCGAGCGCCATCCGCAGGTCTCCCGGGGGCAGCACGGGCATCTCGGTGCGGAGCCGGCCCGAGGAGCCGCCGTTGTCGGCGACGGTGACCACGGCGGTGATGTCGTCGGTGAGCAGGCGCAGGGCGCGGAGGTTCGCGGCGAGGCCGTGGCCGCCGCCGAGGGCGACCACGCGCACGGGCCGCTGCGGGGCGCC
>NZ_KV788946.1:0-11877 GCF_001807385.1 Brachybacterium sp. HMSC06H03
GGGACGGGCGGGCGGCCCCACCACGCGGCGCTGCGAGTCCGTGCCCAGCACCGGGGTCGCGTAGTCGCCGCTGTAGGCCGCCTCGGGCTCCGGGGCGGGGACCGGCTCCGGGGCGAAGCCCTCGAGCACGGCCACATGCAGGTCCCGCGAGGGCGGGACGGCTGTCAGGAGCGTCAGCCGCGCCGCCGCCTCGATCGCGTGGCGGTGCACTCCCGCGGTCTCGGGACCTCGCGCGATCTCCTTCAGCCGTGCCCGCTCCGAGGGGTCCGCGAGGGCCAGGGCGTCGAGGGCGGCCAGGGCCCGCAGCTCCGGGTCCTCCGGGCCGCCGAGGGGCACGAGCGCGTCGAGGACCTGGGCGAGGGCGGTCGCGGCTCCCGGCCGCTCGGCCCCCGTCGCCGCGAAGCGGCCCTGCGCGGCGGACTCGACGAGGGCGCGCTGGGGCAGCGGGAGGCCGAGCAGGACCCGCAGAACGTCCACCTCCCGTCGGTCGCGGGTGCGGTCGTTCGCGGCGGCGGGGGAGACCAGCGAGCGGACGTCGCCGCTGGGACGGGTCGCGAGCGCCGCGCGTCGGGCCCGGTCCAGCACGGCCGCCTCGCCGGGCAGGCCGCTCGCGGCGAGCTCGGCGGCATCGCGCAGGCACGAGCGCAGCACGCTGACGGTGAGCGCCGAGGCACGGGCGGCGGAGCCGGTCACGTGGACCGCGAGACCGTGGATCCGCGGACCGAGCACATCCAGCAGCGCACCGGCTGCGCGACGGTCCCCACCCGCGGTGCGCCGCAGGAGGGTCCGCACCGGATCGAGCCGCTCCCCGAGATCGATCGTGTCCTCCGGGATCCCGGGAAGATCCATGACGTCCCCGGTCGCTGCCTCGCTGACCATCCGGGCCCCTCCATGCGCTGTGCTCTCGTCGACGGCACCGCCCCCACGGCGCCGCTCCCCATTGTGGCAGGCAGGAGCGCCGCCTCGGGCGCAGAGCGCGCGGAACGGGGACGAGTGGGGGAGGAAGAGGGGAGCGGAGGTCGCTGAAAGTTCTTGCAAGAGGGTTGACAGATCGTGACGGCCACTCGTGCGGATGATCGGGAGATGTCCCAACAGTGCTGGTGAAGGTCCAGAAATTATCTCGGACTTCGGTGATCCGACACGCAAGTCCACTGCAAGAAGAAGGCCCGGCTCGGGTATCTTGGGGGTCATGAAGCCGATCTCCACGATCACCGTCGCCTCCGAGCTCCCGGACGCCCTCGCCCCCCTGCGCGATCTCGCGCTGAACCTGCGCTGGTCCTGGCGTCGACAGACCGTCGACCTGTTCCGCAGCCTGGATCCGCAGGTCTTCGTCGACAGCGGCGAGAACCCCTTCGCGATGCTGCCCATGGTGCCCGCCGGGCGCCTGGCCGAGGCGGCGCGGGACGAGTCCTTCCTCGCACGGATGCGCTCCGAGGTCGGGGACCTGCGCACCTATCTCGACTCCGCCCGTTGGTTCCAGCGCACCGTCCCGGGCGAGCAGGGCACCGGCCAGGGCTCCTCGATCGCGTACTTCTCCATGGAGTTCGGGATCAGCCCCACCCTGCCGATCTACTCCGGCGGCCTCGGCATCCTCGCCGGCGACCACCTGAAGTCAGCCTCGGACCTCGGCGTCCCCCTGACCGCCATCGGCCTGCTCTACCAGTGGGGCTACTTCTCCCAGTCCCTGGATCGCAGCGGCTGGCAGCAGGAGGAGTACCGCCTCAACGACCCCGCCGACCTCCCCGTCGAGCCCGTCCTCGAGCAGGACGGCACCCAGCTCACCGTCCGCGTGACCCTCCCGGGTGGCCGCGACGTGGCGATCGCCGTGTGGAAGGCCCAGGTGGGCCGGGTCGCGCTGCTGCTGCTGGACACGAACGTCGACGGCAACGACGAGTCCGCCCGCCAGATCACCGACCGCCTCTACGGCGGCGACCACGAGCACCGCATCGTCCAGGAGATCGTCCTGGGCATCGGCGGCGTCCGCGCCGTGCAGGAGTACGCCCGCGTCACCGGCGGACCGGCCCCCACCGTCTTCCACCTCAACGAGGGCCACGCCGGGTTCTCCGGGCTGGAGCGCGTGGGTCGCCTGATCGAGGGCGGCGCCGGGTTCTCCGAGGCCGTCGCCGAGGTGCGCGCCGGCACCGTCTTCACCACCCACACCCCGGTCCCCGCAGGCATCGACCGCTTCGACGCCTCGCAGCTGCGCGGCTACCTCGACGCCGACGAGAACGGGCTCTCCCGCCTGATCCCCTCCCTCCCGGTCGAGGCCGCGCTCGCGCTCGGCATCGAGGAGGGCGGCGACATCTTCAACATGGCCCAGCTCGGCTTCCGCATCGCCCAGCGCTCCAACGGCGTCGCGAAGCTCCACGGCGCCGTCTCCCGCGGGATGTTCCAGAACCTGTATCCGGGCTTCGACGTGCCCGAGGTCCCGATCGGCTCGGTCACCAACGGCGTGCACCGCCGCACCTGGACCTCCGCGCACATGGACGACCTGTACAAGAAGGCGCTCGGCGACGTCGACATCTCCTCCATGTCGGACTGGAGCGCGCTGTCGGCCCTCACGGACCATGAGCTCACCTCCACCCGGGACGCGCTGCGCGCGGACCTCGTGGCGATGGCGCGCAAGCACGTGAAGGACTCCTGGCTGCGCCGCGGGGCCGACGAGGCCGAGCTCGCCTGGACCGACCACATCCTCGACCCGGGCGTCCTGACCATCGGCTTCGCCCGCCGCGTCTCGACCTACAAGCGGCTGACGCTGATGCTCTCGGATCCCGAGCGCCTCAAGCGGATCCTGCTGGACGAGGAGCGCCCGGTCCAGATCGTCGTGGCCGGCAAGTCCCACCCGGCCGACCGCCCCGGCAAGGAGTTCCTCCAGCAGCTGGTGCAGTTCGCCGACGACCACGGCGTGCGCCACCGGATCGTGTTCCTGCCCGACTACGACATCCGCATGGCCTCGGTGCTGATCGCCGGGGCCGACGTCTGGCTGAACAACCCCGTCCGCCCCGAGGAGGCCTCCGGCACCTCGGGCATGAAGGCCGTGCTCAACGGCGGTCTGACCTTCTCGATCTCCGACGGCTGGTGGGATGAGATGAAGGACGCCGCGGCCGGGTGGACGATCCCGACCGCGGACGTCGCCGACCAGGTCGAGCGCGACCGGATCGAGGCCGGGGCGCTGTACGAGATCCTCGAGCAGGAGATCGCGCCGCTGTTCTACGAGCGCGACGCGCGCGGGATGCAGCGCGGCTGGATGACGAAGGTCCGCTCCTCCCTGGTGCGGATCGCCCCGCAGATCACCGCCGCCCGGATGGTGCGCGACTACGTCACCGACCTCTACCTCCCGGCCGCTCGTGCCGCGGGCGCCTTCGCCGCGGATCCCGCGCTGGCCAGGGCGTTCACCGAGTGGAAGGCACGCGTGGGGCAGGTGTGGTCGCAGATCGCCGTGCGCGATGTGCGCCTCGAGGGCACGACCGGGGACCGGGTGGCGACCGGCGCCGAGGTCACCCTCTCGGCCGAGGTCGACCTCGCCGGCCTCGCGGACGAGGACGTGCTGGTGGAGGCGGTCCTGGGAGAGGTCGCCGACGGGGATGAGATCATCGATCCGCAGCTGATCCCGCTGCGTCGCGGGGACGACGGGCGCTTCGCCGCCCGCTTCGCCCTCGCCGTCCCCGGCAGGGTGGGCTGCACCGTGCGGGTCACCCCGCAGCATCCGGTGCTGTCCTCCCGCGCCGAGCTCGGGCTGGTGACCACCGCCTGAGGCTCACCGCCCGACGCACCCTTCAGAGAGGCCTCGAACCCGTGCCGACCCGTCGACAGCTCCTGCTCACCGCCGCCGCGACGGGACTGGCCGGGGTCGGGGCCCTCTCCGGTTGCTCCCGCGGCGCCCCTGCCGAGCTCGAGGACGGCGACCGGCTGCGGATGCGGGTGTGGAGCGAGGCGGCCGGCGCCGCCTACGAGGAGTCGCTGGCCGCGTTCACCGCGGACAGCGGCATCGAGGTCGAGCTCGAGGTGCTGGGCTGGGACGACTACTGGACCCAGCTGCCGCTCGACGTCGCCGGCGGCACCCTGCCCGACGTGCTGTGGATGAACACCGCCCATCTCGCCGAGACCCATGCCGCAGGGGTGCTGCTGGACGTCGGCGAGATCGTCGGGGGCGACAGCTCCGCCTGGGAGCAGGTCGCCACCGACCTCCACCGGATCGACGAGACGCTGTGGGGCGTGCCCCAGTACTACGACCAGAGCCTGCTGATCGCGAACCAGGGCCTCGTCGCCGCCGCGGGCGGGGACGCCTCCGCGCTGGTCTTCGACCCCGGCGCGGGCTCCGACCCGCTGCGGGAGCTCGCCACCGCCCTCACCGCCGACGGGGAGGGCCGTCATCCCGGGGACGAGGGCTTCGACCCCGCCGCCCGCACCACCCACGGCTTCAGCGCCCACCCCGACCGCTCCTCGGTGCTCGGCCCGTTCCTCGCCGGGCAGGGCGGGGCCTGGCAGGACGAGGAGGGATCCGTCACCCTCGCCACCGAGCAGGGCGTCGCCGCGATCCAGTACCTCGCCGACCTCGCCTCCGCCCATCTCGCGCCCGCCGCGGCCGAGACCGTCGAGGAGCCCGGCCGCTGCCGGGACCTCTTCGTCGGCGGGCGGCTGGGGCTGCTGCAGACCGGCACCTACGACCTCCACACCCTGGCTGAGGAGATCGACGGCGCCTTCGAGTGGACCCTGCATCCGGTGGTCGCGGGGCCCGAGGGCGCCCGTCCCCTGGTGCACTCCGTCGCGGCCGCCGGCGTGGATCCTGACGACGAGGACCGCGCCGCGGCGATCGGGAGGCTGCTGGGCTGGCTCGGCTCGGTCGAGGGCCAGCGCCCGCTGGCCGAGAACCGCCTCGGGATCCCTGCGCACCGCGACCTGCGCGGCGCCTGGGAGGAGAGCTGGGCGGGCGTCGGCGTGGACGTCTCCGCGGTGGAGGTGCCGCAGGAGCCGGCCCTCCCCGAGCACGGGGCCCGCTCCGCGGAGGCGACCGGCGAGGCCCTCGCGATCATCGCCGAGGTGTTCCGCGGCGACACCACGGCGGAGGAGGCGCTGCCCCGCGCCCAGGAGGCCGCCCGCACGGTCATGTCCTGACCGGCGGCGGCCCCGCCGGATCACGACCCCGCCCGATCAGCCCCGGCGCGGCGCCCGGATCATGCCCTCCTGCGTGACCGTCGCGACGAGCTCACCGGACCGGTCGAAGATCTGCCCGTGGGTGAGGCCGCGCCCGCCCGAGGCGGAGGGGGAGCGCTGGACGTACAGCAGCCACTCGTCGGCCCGCACGTGGCGGTGCCACCAGATCGCGTGATCGATGGTCGCCATCTTCAGACCGGGCGTCATCCAGCTCAGGCCCTGCTTGCGCAGGATCGGCTCGAAGGGCGTGTAGTCGCTGGCGAAGGCGAGGATCGCGTCGTGCAGCAGCGGGCCCGCGTCCACCGGGGCGAGGGTGCGCATCCACACCATCTGCGCGTCGATCGTGCCGCCGTTCGCGTCGGGCCGCAGGTAGATCGGGTCGGTGACGTGGCGGATGTCGATCGGCCGCTGCGTGGACCAGTACTCGGCGACCGGGTGCTCGATTCCCGCGAGCACCTCGGCGGTCGTCGGCAGCCCCTCGGGGTCCGGGGCCTCGGGGGCGTGCTCGGCGTGCTCGAGCCCCTCCTGCTCCTCCTGGAACGAGGCGGTCATGGCGAGGATCGTGCGCTCGCCCTCCTCCTCGGTGCGGCCGGGCTGAGTCGCGAGCACGCGTCGGACGGAGAAGGAGCCGCCGTCGCGCAGCGCGTCGACCTCGAAGCGGATCGGGTGCGCGGGATCGCCCGGGGCGAGGAAGTAGGAGTACATCGAATGGATCCGACGGCCCTCCGGGGCGGTGCGGCCCACCGCAGTGACGGCCTGGCCCATCACCTGGCCGCCGAAGACATGACCGCCGGGCTGCGGGGAGGAGTCCCCCTCGTAGACGGCGATGGCGGTGGGGGAGGATGCCGCCCCCGCGGCGTCGACGGGGCGGAGGTCCAGCAGGTCGACGAGGCCCGCGGCGATGCGCGCGTGGTCGGGGTTCGAGGCGGTCATGCCCCGATCGTACTGGTCAGGCCGTGCCGGTCCGGCGAACTAGCATGAGCATCATGCAGTTCTCGATCACCACCGACGCCACGCCCGAGCACCCCGCACCGCTGGACGTGCCCGTCCCCGTGCGCTGGACCGACCTCGACGCCTACGGGCACGTGAACAACGCCGCCATGGTGCGCCTGCTCGAGGAGGCCCGCATCGCGGCCTTCTGGCAGCCCGCGCCCGATCAGCTCGCGCTCGGGGCGCAGCAGCCGCCCGCCGCCCTGCCGGTCAGCGGCGCCGGTACCGAGGACACGGACATCGCCACGGTCATCGCTTCTCAGCGCATCGAGTACGTCCGTCAGCTCGGCCACCGCCGCGACGGCGTGGTGGTGCGGCTGTGGCTCTCCCGGATCGGCGGGGCGAGCCTGACCGCGGACTATCTCGTCCTCACCCGCGACGACCCCGAGGGGAGGGCACCCTACGCCCGCGCCCGCACCGTCATGGTGCTGGTGGACGCGGAGACCGGCTCCCCGGTCCGCTTCGAGCAGGAGGCCCGCGAGTCGCTGCGCGCCTTCACGGGCGAGCCGCTCACCTTCCGGGACTGATCCGCCGCGTGATCATCGGCACCGGGGAGCGCACCCCGGCCGTGGGAGGGCGGGCCGGCCGGCTCAGGCCAGCCGGTCGGGGACCTGCTGCCCGGCCGCGGGCGCCTCGCCGCCGTCGACCGTGTTGAGCATCGAGTGGGCGGCCCGCTCGAGATAGTCCCACAGCGTCTGCTCGTGCAACGGCGCGAGCTCCAGCTCGTCCAGGGCCACGCGCATGTGGCGCAGCCAGGCGTCCCGCGCCGAGGGGGAGACGGGGAAGGGGGCGTGGCGGATCCGCAGCCGCGGATGCCCGCGCTCGGCGCCGTAGGTCTTCGGCCCGCCCCAGTACTGGGCGAGGAAGGTCTCCAGGCGGTGCTTCGCCCCGGTGAGGTCCTCCTCGGGGTACATCGGGCGCAGCAACGGGTCCTCGGCGACACCCTCGTAGAACCGCTCGACGAGCCGGGCGAAGGTCGGCGCACCGCCGACGGCGTCGTAGAAGCTCTGCTGCTCGGGCGAGCGGCCTGCGGGGGTGGTCATGGTCGTGCTCCGTCTCTTCCGGGGCGGGATGGGTTCACTTCCCCGCTTCGACGAAGCGGGGCAGGGCGAAGGCGACGTGGGCGGAGGCGAAGCCGGCGCGGATCCGTGACCGCAGCTCCCGCTCGACGCCCCACTGCTGGCCGGGGACGGTCTGCACCACGACGCGGCGCTGGTAGCGGTTGCCGTCGACGTCGAGGATGCCGCTGATGTCCGCCGGGGCGAGGATCAGCTCCTTCCACTTCGGGTCGGACTGGAGATCGGCGGTGACCTGCTCGAGGATCCTCGTGACCGTCTCATCGTCGGCGCCGGCGTCGATGTCGAGGGTGACCACGGCGTTGGAGAAGCCGCGGGCGTAGTTGCCCACGCGGATGATCTCGCCGTTGCGGACGGTCCACAGCACGCCGTCCATGCCGCGCACCTGGGTGGCGCGGAGGTTGATCGACTCGACCGTGCCCTCGGCGTACTCGAGGTCCACCCAGTCGCCGACGGCGACGATGTCCTCGAAGAGCATCACGATGCCCGCCACGACGTCCTTGATGATCGTCTGCGCGCCGATGCCGGCGGCGAGGCCGACCACGCCGAGACTCGCGATGACCGGGGCGATGTTCACGCCGATCTCGGAGAGGATCATCATGAACGCGATCGCCCAGATCACGGCGCGGGCCACGTTGCGGGCCACGTTCGAGAGGGTCTCGGCGCGCTGCTCGCGACGTGCCTGGGCGGCCTTCTGCGAGCGGGGGTCGCGCTTGATGACGGTGCCCGCCACGGTGGAGATCTTGGAGCCGGACTGCACCATCGTGGTGAAGAAGCGGCGCAGCAGCCAGCCTGCCACCAGGCTGAGGACGGTGGCCGCCACGAGGATCACGACGATCTTCACGCCGCTGGTGGCGAGCCACTGGAGCAGCTGATCCGCGAGGCCCAGCGCCTCGTCCGTGGAGGGGGCCGCGAGCAGGGGACCGAGATCGGGAGGGAAGTCGTCAGGCATGTGCTCGACGATATCCTCGCCCCGCCGGGGCCGTCATGGCCCGGACGGGGCGAGGCTCGTCACCGTCGGCTCACTCGACGTCCGCGGCGCGCACCCGCTCCTGGCGGGCGACGGTGTCGCGGCCCTCGATGATGATGCGGCGCAGGCCGAAGGGTGCGTCCTCGGAGTCGGCGAGCCACTGGTCCGCGGCGTCGAGCACGCCCTGCCCGCCGTAGGAGTGCGGGAAGTAGCCGGAGACCAGGCGGGTCGCGATCTCGTTCGAGCGCTCCGCCCAGATCCGGGAGATCTCCTCGAAGTAGCGCGGACGGTACGGGGCGATCAGCGTCTCATCGGTGACGCGGCGGAAGCCCTGCACCACCGCAGTGACCGACTCGTTGGCCAGTGTGTCCTTCTCGACCGTGCGGCGCCATGCCTTGGCCTTGGCGACCTCGGTGGGCAGCGCGGCACGGGCGGTGAGGGCGTGCTTGCGGCCGGACTGGGTGTCGTCGGCCGCGAGCTGCTCGTCGATGCCGGCGGTGTCGATCCCGCCGAGCACGGCCAGGGAGATCACGAGCTTCCAGCGCAGATCGGTGTCGATCTCGCGGCCGGGCAGGGCGATGCCGCCGCCGAGCAGCCCCTCGAGGGTGCTGCGGTGCTCGGCGGTGCGGGCCAGGCGCGCGAAGCTCTCCAGCAGCTGCAGCTGCGTGTCGGAGCCGGCCTCGGCCTCCTGGGCGAGGGCCCAGACGGCGTCGGCCGCCTGCTCGGTGCGGCCGGCGCGCTCCTCCGCGGCGGCGTACGGGCCCGCGACGGACTCGAGCTGCTGGAGCAGGGTGCGGACCACGGAGGAGGAGCTCTCCCCGGTGAGGTTCGCGAGCACCAGCTGCTGGAAGCGGCGGCTGGGCAGCTCGGCGTCGCGCACCATGTCCCAGGCGGCGGACCACAGCAGGGTGCGGGCCAGCGGGTCCTCGAGATCGCGCAGGTGCTCCATCGCGACGACGAGGGAGTCGGCGTCGAGGCGCACCTTCGTGTAGGTCAGGTCGCCGTCGTTGAGCAGCCAGAGGTCGGCCCGGCGCCCGGCGAGCTCGGGCACCTCGGTGAGCTCCCCGTCGACGTCGAGCTCGAGCGTCTCGGTGCGCACCAGCTTCCCGTCCTGCAGGGAGAAACCGCCCACCTGCAGGCGGTGCGGGCGCAGCACCGGGTGCTCCGCCGGGGCGGTCTGCCGGATCGCGAAGCGGGAGACGGCGCCCTCGGCGTCGTGCTCGATGACGGGGGCGAGGGTGTTGACCCCGGAGCGCTGCAGCCACAGCTGCGCCCAGCGGGTCAGGTCGCGGCCGCTGGTGGCCTCGAGCTCGGTGAGCAGATCGCTCAGCTCGGTGTTCCCCCAGGCGTGCTTCGCGAAGTAGGCGCGCACGCCGGCGAAGAACTCCTCCCGGCCGACGTAGGCCACCAGCTGGCGCAGCACGGAGGCGCCCTTGGCGTAGGTGATGCCGTCGAAGTTCGTCTCGACGGCCTCGAGGTCGACCATGTCGGCGACGATGGGGTGGGTGGAGGGCAGCTGGTCCTGCTGGTAGGCCCAGCTCTTCTCCGACAGCGCGAAGGTGGTCCAGGCGTCGTCCCAGCGGGTCACCTCGGCGCTGGCGAGGGTGGAGGCGTACTCGGCGAAGGACTCGTTCAGCCACAGGTCGTCCCACCAGCGCATGGTCACCAGATCCCCGAACCACATGTGGGCGAGCTCGTGGAGGATGGTGAGGTCACGCCGCTCGCGCACCGCGTCGGCGACGTCGGAGCGGAAGACGTAGGACTCGACGTAGGTGATCGCGCCGGGGTTCTCCATCGCGCCCATGTTGTACTCGGGCACGAAGACCTGGTCGTACTTGCGGAAGGGGAAGTCCTGGTCGAAGGCGTCCTCGTAGAACTCGATCCCGGCGCGGGTCACGTCGATGACGTCCTGGGCGTCGACGTGGCCTGCGAGGGAGGCGCGGGCGAAGACGCCCATCGGGATCGTGCGGCCGTCGCGCGCGGTGACCTCGCCGGTCCCGCCCTGGTAGTTGCCGGCGATGAGCGCGACGAGATAGGTGGACATCCGCTCGGTGGGGGAGAAGGCCCAGGTCGCCGTGCCCTCGCCCGCGGCCGACGGCTCCGGCGTGGGGGCGTTGGAGATGACGCGCCAATGGTCGGGCGCGGTGACGGTGAGCTGGTAGGTCGCCTTGAGATCGGGCTGCTCGAAGCAGGCGAACATCCGCCTGGCGTCGGAGACCTCGAACTGGGTGTAGAGGTACACCTCGTCGTCGACGGGGTCGACGAAGCGGTGCAGGCCCTCGCCGGTGTTCATGTACCGACCGGTGGCCAGGACGCGCACGGTGTTCGCGCCCTCGGCGAGGGCGGGCAGGCGGACGCGGGCGCCGTCGAAGCGGGAGGCGGGATCGGGCAGGAGATCCCCGTTGAGCTCGATCTCGTGGACCTCCTCGGCGATCAGGTCGAGGAAGGTCTCCTGCGCCTCCGCGGCGTCGAAGCGCAGCGTGGTCTCCGTGCGGAAGGTCCGCTCGTCGGTGGTGAGGTCCAGCCGGATCTCGTAGGCGTCGGTGCTGAGGAAGGAGGCGCGGCGGCGCGCCTCGTCCCGGGTGAGGTTCTCTGAGGACATGGGGCCATCCTGCCACCGGGCCCGGCCCCTGCGCTCAGCGTCGGGTCAGGTCCAGGTCCCAGCTGTAGTGCTCGGGCAGCCGCGGCAGCTCCCAGGTGGGGTCCGGGAAGAAGTACTCGTAGCCGGCGGAGAAGGGGTAGGTCCACTCGGCGATGTGCCGCTCGGCGTCGCGGCCGGCGGCGCGGATCCCCTCGACCTCCTCGGGGCTGAAGTAGCCGGTGCGCTCGGCACCCTCGAGCTCGTCCTCGTCCTTGTAGTGCCAGTCGCGGCGCGGCAGGACGACGAGGTCGAGCACCAGGTCACGGGTGCGCACGCCCTCCTCGGTCCGCTCGTAGGGGGTCTCGAGGTTGACGTAGTAGCAGCCCAGCGTGCCGTCGTCCTTGTAGAACAGCCAGATCGAGTAGGGCTTGTCGGGCAGGCCGATCATGAGGATCCCGTTGCCGGTCCAGAGCTGCTTGGACTGCACGCGGGGTGCGGTGAACATGCCCTCGTCGCCGGCGCGGCGCAGCGCCGCCCCGGACTCGAGCACGGGCAGCAGCACCTCGGTGCCGGGGGCGATCCACACCACCACGCCGCGGTCGTCGTCGAGCACGACGGTGCCGGGGCGGACGGTGCGGGTGGGGTGCTGCGGGGTGTAGTAGGTCCAGGTCACCTGGTCGCCGGGCGACCAGCGCGGGGTGGAAGACATGGTGGCGGTCCCGGCCGGATCGGCCTCCGCGGACGCCCCGTACCGACCGGCCACCGGGCCGGGGCTGCGCTGCCCGTGGAGGGGTAGGCGTATGGGGCGACCCTACCGCGTCGTCATCTCAGCCGGTGGCGGCACGCCGTCGCGGCGGGCGCCGAATCGGAGCGTCGGCTCAGGTCAGCGCGGTCCAGGCCAGGCCCGCCGCGCCGAGGAGGCACAGCAGCGCGAGGACGAGCAGCAGCACGCCGAGCCCGAGGCGGCGCCTCGAGGGAGCGGGGCGGGGGTCCTCGGCGGTCGGCGCCTCGACGACGCGCTCGGTGGTGGTGGCGTCCTCCCACCGGGCCCGGACGGTCGGGGCGGGAGGGGCCCCGGCGGCCGACATCGATGGCGCGGGCGCCGG
>NZ_KV788947.1:0-5115 GCF_001807385.1 Brachybacterium sp. HMSC06H03
GTGGCGGCCGACGCGCCCGGCGCCGGGTCGGCTCAGATCACGCCGAAGGCGATCATCGCGTCGGCCACCTTGCGGAAGCCGGCGACGTTCGCGCCGAGCACGTAGTCGCCCGGGCGACCCATGTCCTCGGCGGTCTCGAGGCAGGTGGTGTGGATGTTCTTCATGATCTGCGTGAGGCGCTCCTCGGTGTGCTCGAAGCTCCACGCATCGCGGCTCGCATTCTGCTGCATCTCGAGCGCGCTGGTCGCGACGCCGCCGGCGTTCGCGGCCTTGCCGGGGCCGAAGGCGACCTCGGCCTCGCGGAACACGGTGACGGCCTCGGGGGTGCAGGGCATGTTCGCGCCCTCGGACACGGCGAGCACGCCGTTCTTCACGAGGGTCCGAGCGGCGTCCGCGTCGAGCTCGTTCTGGGTGGCGCTGGGCAGGGCGATGTCGGCCGGGACTTCCCAGACGCTGCCGCCCTTGACGAAGCGGGCTCCCTCACCGCGACGGTCGGCGTACTCGTGGATGCGACCGCGCTCGACCTCCTTGATCTGCTGGAGCAGCTCGAGGTCGATGCCGTTCTCGTCCACGACGTAGCCGGAGGAGTCGGAGGCGGTGATGGGGATGCCGCCGAGCTGGCGGGACTTCTCGATCGCGTAGAGCGCGACGTTGCCGGAACCGGAGACGGCGACGCGACGGCCCTCGAAGGACTTCCCGCGGGCCTGGAGCATCTCGTCGGCGAAGATGGCCGCGCCGTAGCCGGTGGCCTCCTTGCGCACGAGCGAGCCGCCCCAGTCCAGGCCCTTGCCGGTCAGCACGCCCGCCTCGTAGCGGTTGGTCAGGCGCTTGTACTGGCCGAAGAGGTAGCCGATCTCGCGGGCACCCACGCCGATGTCGCCGGCGGGGACGTCGGTGTACTCGCCCATGTGGCGGTGCAGCTCGGTCATGAACGACTGGCAGAAGCGCATGACCTCGCCATCGGAGCGGCCGTGCGGATCGAAGTCCGAGCCGCCCTTGCCGCCGCCGATGGGCAGACCGGTCAGGGAGTTCTTGAAGATCTGCTCGAAGCCGAGGAACTTCACGATGCCGAGGTTGACGCTCGGGTGGAAGCGCAGACCGCCCTTGTACGGGCCGAGCGCGGAGTTGTACTCGACGCGGAAGCCGCGGTTGACCTGCACGACGCCCTCGTCATCGACCCACGGGACGCGGAAGATGATCTGGCGCTCGGGCTCGCACAGCCGCATGAGGATCCCGTGGTCCTGGTACTCGGGATGCCGGGACTGCACGACCTCGAGGGACTCGAACACCTCCCGGACGGCCTGGTGGAACTCGGGCTCGCCGGGGTTCCGGCGGAGCACGCGGTCGAAGGTGTCCTGGAGCGTCGAGTCGAGCATCGCAGTCCTTTCAGGGGCCCGGAGGCCCGATGTCGCGGGGCCCTCGGGGTCGGAGGGCGGAGCGGGGCCAGAGTACGCGCACGGAGTCGGGCGGTCACGGGACGTTCAGTGAGTGAACATGCACGTGCCTGTCTCGCCATGCATCAGCGAGGCGGGGATCACAGCCGAGCGTCGTCGCGACGGCCCTCGAGGGCCTTCTCGTAGGCGGCGAGGGTCTCGTCGTCGAAGAGCACCAGGCGCAGCTCCCAGCGCCCGCCGAGCCGCGCCGCGATCTCGCGCAGGCTCGCGATCGCGATGCGTGCGGCGCGGTCGAGGGGGAAGCGGTAGGCGCCGGTGGAGAGAGAGGGGAAGGCGAGGCGGTGCAGATCGTGCTCGTGCGCGACCTCGAGGCAGCGTCGGTAGCAGGAGGCGAGCTCGGCGTCGCGGCGGGCGCGACCGGCCTCGTCGGCGTGGGCGGACCAGATGGGGCCGACAGTGTGCAGGACGTACGGGACGGGCAGGTCGTGCCCGCCGGTGAGCTTCGCGTCCCCGGTCTCGCAGCCGCCCAGGTTTCGACACTCGGCGAGCAGGTCGGGGCCGGCGGCGCGATGGATCGCGCCGTCGACCCCGCCGCCGCCGAGCAGGGTGGAGTTCGCGGCGTTGACGATCGCATCGACGTCGTCCACCTGGGTGATGTCGCCGCGACGCAGGCTGATCAGCGGGGGTCCGTCGACGGTCGTCATGGCATTCCTCCTCAGCGTGTCGGGCTCGGCAATGCCGGCGAAGGAGTCATCGAGTCCCGCGATCCGCCCGCGCCCGCGACGGCCCGCCGCGGACGACTCACTCCCCGACGGTCACCACGATCTTCCCGCTCGTGTGCCCCTCCATGCTCGCGCGGAACGCATCGGCGGCGTCGGCGAGGTCGAAGGTGCGCTCGACGTCGACGCGCAGCGAGCCGGCCTCGACCAGCTCGGCGAGCGCGGCGAGGTCCCCGGCGTCGGGCCGCACCCACAGGTAGGCACCGCCCGCCTCGGCGACGGAGTCGTCGGCGATCGAGGCGTGGCGACCGCCGGGGGCGAGCACGGCGAGGGTCTGCTCGAGCACGCCGCCCACGTAGTCCACGACGAGGTCGGCGCCCCCGGGGACCATTGCGCGGACGCGCTCCTCGAGCCCGTCCCCGTAGGTCACCGGCTCGGCGCCGAGGCCGCGGATCCGCTCGTGACTGCGCTCGGAGGCGGTGCCGATCACGCGGGCGCCGGCCGCGGCGGCGATCTGCACGGCGAAGGAGCCGACGCCACCGTTCGCGCCGTGGACCAGCACCGTCTGCCCGGCGGTGAGGCCGAGACGGTGCAGGGACTGGTAGGCGGTGAGTCCGGCGAGGGGCAGCGCACCGGCCTGGGCGAAGGAGAGGGAGTCGGGCTTGCGAGCGGCGGCACGCACCGGGACCGTCATCTTCTCGGCGAAGGAGCCGGCCTGGACCCAGTCCTTGCGGGCGTAGGCCATGACGGCGTCGCCGACGGAGAACTCCGGGACGTCCAGGCCCACCGCCGTGACGACACCCGCGACGTCCCAACCGGGGATCACGGGGAAGATGGTGGTCATCAGCGGGTCGAGGCCGCCGGAGAGGACCTTCCAATCCACGGGGTTCACTCCCGCGGCGCGCACGTCGACCAGGATCTCGCCAGGGCCGACCTTCGGGTCCTCGAGCTCGGAGAGGGTGAGGACCTCGGGGCCCCCGTAGCTGCTGTAGGTGATGGCCTTCATGAGGGTGTGCAACGCGCGGCGCCCTCCCCGCATTCCCGTGGGACGCGCGCGATCACGACCTCCGCCGGCCGCACGAGCTCCACCAGGCTGGCGGAGCCGGGCAGGGCGATGCCTCGGGCGGCGAGGCCGGGGCGGCACAGGAGGCGCCCCGGACGTCAGCTCCGCACGTCGAGCTCGCGCTGCACCCAGGCCGGGTCGTCGGTGGTGATCGTGTCGACGCCGCAGGCGAGAGCCACCTCGAGCTGGGCCGCGGTGTTCACGGTCCACGGGTTCAGACGCAGACCGGCCTCGTGCGCGGCGCGGGCGGCGCGGAGGGCGAGCCCGTCGATCGCCGGGCCGATCCCCGCGGCGCCGAGGTCCTTCGCGGTCCGGATCGTCTGCTCGGTGATCTGCTCGACGAGATACGAGACCGGTGTGCCAGGGCTGCCGCGACGGATCGCCTCGAGCGCCTCGGCGTGGAAGGAGATGACGGTGGAGGCCTTCGCCGCGGAGTCCTCCGGGAGCGCGGCGAGCTGCGCGGCCACTGCCTCGCCGGCACCGGCGACCTTGACCTCGATGAACAGGGGCACGGTGGTCGTCTCCAGCAGTTCGGCGAGCGAGGGGACCTTCTCCCCCTCCTCGAGCAGCACCGTGTCGAGCTCGGCACGGGTCAGCTCGCCGATGGCGCCGCTGCGCCGGGGCGAGTCCGCCGCGGCAGTGCGGTCGATGATCTCGTCGTGCATCACGACCACCTCGTTGTCGGCGCTGAGATGGACGTCGCACTCGAGCAGCTGGGCGCCGTCCTCGATCGCGCGGCGGAAAGCGGCGAGCGTGTTCTCGGGGGCGTGCGCGCTGGCGCCGCGGTGGCCGACGATCGCGGGGCGGGCGGGACGCTTCGGGGTCATGGTGCTCCTTGAGCAGTCGGGCGTGCAGTGGTCGGGGGGCGAGCTCGTGCGGGTCGGGGGCGGTCCGGTCGTCCGGCGTGGCGGGGCGCTCGGGACGAGGCGCTCCCGTCCCGGACCCCCAGCCTGCCGCGGGGCATGCCTTCGCCCCGTGCTCGACACGGGTGCGGGGCCGGTCGAGCCGCGGCCAGGGGCTTCCCCGTCCGCCGCCCCGCCCCTCACGTGCTCAGACCGGGACGTGGCGCTGGATCAGCGCCGCCGCCCAGACCGGGTCGTCGACGGTGAGGGTGTCGCAGCCGAGCTCGAGGGCCCGCTCGAGCTCCTCCTCGGTGCGTGCGGTCCACAGGTTCAGGGCGGCGCCGAGCTCGGCCGCGCGCTCGACGTCGGCCTGGCGGGCGTCGGCGATCCGCACGCCGGCGTGGACGACCCCGAGGTCGCGGCACGCCTGCCACCACTCGGGGCTCGTCGCGGTGGTGGTCAGCATCCGCGGGATCCAGGGCGCGACCTGCTGCGCGTGCTGCAGCGGCTCCTGGTGGAAGGAGAGCAGCACGGCCGGGGCGGCCGACGGGTCCGTCCAGGCCTCCGCGCCGGCGTCGCCGAACTCCTCGGCGAGGATCTCGAGCACCCGCTCCACGGCGCCCGGCGCCTTGATCTCCACCAGCAGCGGCACCCGGGTGCCGTCCTCGCGCACCGCCGCCTCGAGCACCTGGGAGAGGGTCGGGATGTGCTCGCCCTCCCCCACCAGCACACGGTCCAGCTGGGCGCGGGTCAGGTCGGCGACCGCGCCGGTGCGCAGCGGGGAATCGGCCTGCGCGGTGCGGTCCAGGGTCGCGTCATGGAGGATCACGTCCTGGCCGTCGGCGCTGAGGTGGACGTCGCACTCGAGCAGCGTCGAGCCCTCGGCGACGCCGCGCCGGAAGGAGCGCACGGTGTTCTCGGGGTCGAGGGCGGCGGCGCCCCGGTGTCCGACGAGGGCGGGCTGCGTGGGGGTCATGATGGGTGGTTCTCCTGGGTGGGATGGTCGGCAGGGCGAGCGGCCGGGGGCCGTCGCGTGCAGGCGGCCGGGTGAGCCGACGGGTCGTGCGGGCCGGTTCGCCCCGGGACGGCGGGGTCCC
>NZ_KV788948.1:0-9026 GCF_001807385.1 Brachybacterium sp. HMSC06H03
GGGGTTCCGAGGCCCCGTCAAGCCAGAACGCCCCTTTTCGAGGTGGCCTCGACCACATCGCTCCCCGTCGAGGCGCGCATTGGCCCCGACGCCGATCCTCGCGTCACCTGTCCGTGCAGGTCAGGGCGAGGATCGAGGGAGGTCAGCGAGCGGGCACCACTCCACGGTGCAGGGCGACGATGCCCCCGCTGAGGTTCCGGTACTGGACCTGCTCGAGGCCGGCCTGTGCGAACCATCCTCCCAGCGCCTCCTGGTCCGGCCAGTCCAGGATCGACTCGGCGAGGTAGTCGTAGGCATCGGCGCTCGTGGCGACGCGTCGCGCCACGGCGGGCAGCGCGCGCAGCAGGTAGTTCTCGTAGACCGCCCGGAAGGGACGCCACGTCGGGGTTGAGAACTCGCACACCACGACGCGGCCGCCCGGGCGCACCACCCGGGACATCTCCGTGAGCGCCAGGCGCGGCTCATGGACGTTGCGCAGGCCGAAGGAGATCACCGCGGCCTCGAAGGAGTCGTCCGCGAAGGGGAGGTGCTGGGCGTCGGCGCCCACGAACGGGACCGGCGCACCTCGTCGGCGGCCCTCGGTCATCATCCCGAGCGAGAAGTCGGCGGCGACCACCTGCGCGCCGGCGCGGGCGATGGCGGCGCTCGAGGTGCCGGTGCCGGCGGCGAGGTCCAGGACCTGGTCCCCCGCAGTGATGTCGAGGGACTCGACCATCTTCTCTCGCCACATCCCGACCTGCCCCATCGCCGCGACGTCGTTCATCAGGTCGTAGCGGCGGGCGATGCCGTCGAACATCGTCGCGACGTCGTACGGCTGCTTCTCGAGATCGGCACGGCTCATGCCCTGATCCTCGCACGGACCGTGCCCCGGGGGCGCACTACGGCCCGCACCCCCGACGCTCCCCGGACCGACCGAGGCGTCGGAAGACGTTCCTGGAAGAATGCCCCCGGGCCGCCTCGTCACCGGGCGGCCCGGACCGTCCTCGTGAGGAGAGCTCGAATGACCGCTGCCAGCACCGCTCGCACCGACGCCCTGCGCGCCCTGACCATCCCCTCGGAGCTGCTGCCCTCCGACGGACGCTTCGGCTCCGGTCCCTCCCGGGTCCGCGATGCGCAGATGGAGGCGCTCTCCTCGGTGTCCCGCACGGTGATGGGCACTTCCCACCGTCAGGCGCCGGTCAAGCAGGTCGTCGCTCGGGTCCGTCAGGGCCTGGCCGAGCTCTTCTCCCTTCCCGAGGGGTACGAGGTGGTGCTCGGCAACGGAGGCTCCACCGCGTTCTGGGACGTGGCCGCCTACGGGCTGATCGAGAAGCGCTCCCAGCACCTCGTGCTCGGCGAGTTCTCGCAGAAGTTCGCCGCGGAGTCCGCCGGCGCACCGCATCTCGCGGAGCCCGAGGTCATCCGCGCCGAGCCGGGGAGCTGCCCCGCCCCGCGCTTCTCCGAGGACGTGGACGCCTATGCCTGGCCGCACAACGAGACCTCGACCGGCGTGATGGTCCCGGTCACCCGTCCCGAGGGCGCGCGTGAGGACCAGCTCGTGCTCGTGGACGCGACCTCCGTGGCCGGCGCCGCGCAGGTGGACGTCTCGGCGACGGACGCGTACTACTTCGCCCCGCAGAAGGCCTTCGCCTCCGACGGCGGGCTGTGGCTCGCGCTCCTCTCCCCCGCCGCGATCGAGCGTGCGGAGCGCCTCGGCACGGCAGCGGACCGCTGGATCCCGTCCTTCCTCTCCCTCACCGCCGCGATCGACAACTCCCGCAAGGAGCAGACGCTCAACACCCCGGCGGTGGCGACCCTTGTGCTGATGGCCGAGCAGATCGAATGGATGCTCGCCCAGGGCGGTCTCGCCTGGGCCGACTCCCGCACCCGCACCGCCAGCGGCATGCTCCAGGCCTGGGCGGAGCGGCGCGAGGAGATCACCCCCTTCGTGACGGATCCGGCGGCGCGCTCGCAGGTCGTGACCACCCTCGACGTCGACGACTCGATCGACGCCACGGCCATCACCTCCGTGCTGCGGGCCCACGGGATCGTCGACATCGAGCCCTACCGCAAGCTCGGACGCAACCAGCTGCGCATCGCGACCTTCCCGGCCGTGGACGAGCAGGACGTCGCCGCGCTGATCGCGGTCCTGGACCACGTGCTGGACCGCTCGGCCGACGCCGTCTCCTGAGCACCTCGCCGAGCCGGGCGGCTCCCGCGCGCTGACCGCTGCGCGTCGGCACGCCCGACCGAGGGGATCACGCGTCCCGCAGACCATGAAGGGCCCCGTCCTCGGACGGGGCCCTTCATGCGTGCGGCACGTGCGAGCGGGGAGTCGATGCGGGGCCGCGGCGAGGCACTTCGCGGTGCGGGCGGGGGCGGCGCCGCGCTTCTGCGTCGCCGAGCTTCTGCATCGCCGTGATCCCGGGGCGGCGCCCCGCTCGCCCGCGACGGCATCCCGGCGCCACCGTCTCTGCGTCCCTCCGCGCCCCGTCAGTGCCGCGGCGGGACCAGCGTGCGCCGCAGCAGGGCGGTCGCCTCGCGCAGGCTCTCCCGCTCCGCGGCGCTGATCCCGTCGAGACGGGAGCGCAGCCAGGCGTCCCGCTCCGCGCGGCCGGCCCGCACGAGCTCCCTGCCCCGGTCGGTGAGGGTCACCCGCACCTGCCGACCGTCCTCGGGGTGGGCGGAGCGGCCGACGAGCCCCGCCTCCTCGAGGCGGCCGAGCACGCGGGTCATCACCGGAGGGCTCACGTGCTCGAAGTCGGCCAGCGTCCCCGGGGTGGACTCCCCCGCCCGGTCCAGGTGCGCGAGCACCGAGAACTGCGAGGCGGAGACCGCATGCGAGGCGGTGTGCGAGCGCAGGATCCGCGAGGAGACCAGCAGCAGGCGCTGCAGATCGGCAGCGAGCTCGGCGATCTCGGTCTCCGCCCCGGGATCGGTCACAGCAGCAGGCCCTCGACCGCGCCGCGCAGGAAGTACGCGACGAACATCAGGGCGATCACGTACATCAGCCAGTGGATCGAGCGTGCCTTGCCCCGCACCAGCTTCAGCAGCACGTACATGATGAAGCCGGCGCCCATGCCCACGGTGATCGAGTACGCGAAGGGCATCAGGATGATGGTGAGGAAGGCGGGGATCGCGATCTCGACGTCGGTGAAGTCGATGTCGGTGATCTGGGTCATCATCAGGAAGCCGACCATCACCAGCGCCGGGGTCGCCGCCTCGTAGGGCACCATGCCCACGAGCGGCGAGAGGAGCGTCGAGAGCAGGAACAGCACGCCGACGACCACGGCGGACAGCCCGGTGCGCGCGCCCTCGGCGACGCCCGAGGTGGACTCGACGAAGCTCGTGTTCGAGGAGACTCCGCCCATGCCGCCGGCGATCGCCGCCGCGGAGTCGACCACGAGGATCCGCTGGGAGTGCGGGATGTCGCCCTGCTCGTCGACGAGGTCCGCCCCCGCGGCGACCCCGACCATGGTGCCCATGGTGTCGAAGAAGTCGGCCAGCAGCAGCGAGAAGACGATGACGCTCGCGCCGACCGCTCCCGCGGCGGTGATCCCGCCGATCGGATCGACGGTGAAGAGCGTGGAGAAGTCGGGCAGCTGGACCGGGAACTCGGAGACGGCTGGGACGTTCATCGCCCACCCGCCCGGATTGCCGGGGCCGTCGGCGCCGGCCGGGGCGAAGGCGCCCAGGTGGAGCACGCGCTCGATGACGATCGACAGCGCGGTCGCGGTGACGATGGCGATGAGGATCGCGCCGGGGACCTTGCGCACCCACAGCACGAACATGAGCAGCAGCCCGGCGACGAACACGAAGGTGGGCCAGCCGGTGAGAGACCCGTCGTTGCCGAGCTGGACCGGGGTGCCGTTCGCGGTCGTCACGAACTTCGCGTTGTACAGGCCCAGGAAGGCGATGAACAGCCCGATGCCGACGGCGATCGCGGTCTTGAGGAAGGCCGGGACGGCGTCGAAGACGGCCTTGCGGAAGCCGCTGAGCACCAGCAGCAGGATGACGACGCCCTCGATGACGACGAGGCCCATGGCACCGCCCCAGGTCATGCCCGGCAGCGGGACGACGGAGTAGGCGAGATAGGCGTTCAGCCCGAGCCCGGCGGCCAGCGCCAGCGGGAACTTCGCCCACGCCCCCATGAAGATGCTCAGCAGTCCTGCGATGAGCGCGGTGCCGGCGGCCACGGCGGGGAGGTTCGGCTCGGCGCCGCCGCCGAGGTACATCCCGGTCGAGTCCGGGACCGTGCCGATGATCAGGGGGTTCAGCACCACGATGTAGCACATCGAGAAGAAGGTGACGATGCCGCCGCGGATCTCCCGGGGGATCGTCGAACCGCGTGCGGTGATGTGGAACCAGCGGTCCAGGGCACCGCGCGGCTCGGGGGTCGCGCTCGCGGCGTCAGGGGCGGTGCGCGGGGAGGAGGGGGAGGGATCGGCCTGCTGCATGAGGGCGATCGTATCGGCCCTGCGCCCACCGGGCCCCTGCCGGGGAGGGTGGTCCCGCCCGGGGCCCGGTGGTATCGGTCTCAGTCGGAGCGCGCGGCGCGCTCGGCCTCCTCGAGGCGGCGCTCGTGGCGGTAGTCCTCGTGCAGCTCGAGACGGGAGGCGGCGGCCTCGTCGGCGACGACGACGACCTCGGGGTGCATCTGCAGCACGGTCGCGGGCCAGCGCGCGCTGATCCCGCCCTCGACGAGCTGGGCGACGGCCGCGGCCTTGTTCTCCCCGGAGGCGACCAGCACGATCCGCCGCGCCTCGAGGATGGTCCCGAGCCCCTGGCTGAGCGCCTGGATCGGGACGTCCTCGCGGCTGGCGAAGTAGCGCGAGTTGTCGGCGATGGTCGAGCGGGTCAGGCCCACCACGCGGGTGCGGGAGCCGAGGGAGCTGCCGGGCTCGTTGAAGGCGATGTGGCCGTTGGAGCCGATGCCGAGGACCTGCACGTCCACTCCCCCGGCGTCCCGGATGCGTCCGTCATAGGCCACGGCCTCGGCGTGCGGGTCCTCGGCGGTGCCGTCCGGGGAGCAGACCCTCTCCTCCGGCAGGTCGATGTGGGAGACGAGGTTCTCGCGGATGAAGCGGTGGTAGCTCTGCTCGTGCTCGTCGGGCAGGCCCACGTACTCGTCGAGGAGGAAGGCGCGCGCGTCGGCGAAGGAGAGCCCCTCCTCGCGGTGGCGGCGGATCAGCTCCTGGTAGGCGGGCAGCGGCGAGGAGCCGGTCGCCAGGCCCAGCACCGGGCCCCGGTCGCCCGCGCGCTCGAGGACGCGCTGGATCTCGTCGGCGACGACGACGCCTCCGGCCGCTGCGTCCTCCACGATGTGGATCTGCATGGTCCTGCCCCTCTCCGGCCGTGCGCCGGATGCTCTGCGCCGCGCCGCAGCCGCGTGCGCGAACGTGCTCGTTTGCGTGACCGTCCGAGGATACTCGCTCACGGAGGGTCCGAACCCACGGAGAGGTTCCGCACGCGACGACGCCGCCGCCCCCTGAGGGCGACGGCGTCGTGTCGGGGGACGCTCAGCGGCGTCCCGCGCGGCTCACTTCTTCTTGCCGGAGCTCGCGGCGAGCTCGAAGGCGGCGCGCGGGGTCTCCGCCTGCGGGATGCCGATGATGTCGCGGCGGGAGACGAGGTTGCCCACCCAGCCTGCGGCGACGGACACCTTGCGGCCGATCGTCGGCATCGCGTACAGGTGGTACGAGCGGGCCATCGCCCAGGCCGGCAGGCCGCGGATGTCCAGCTCCTTCTCGCCGAGCATCAGGCGGCCGACGCCCTTGTACATGCCGAGGGTCGCGAAGACGCCGAGGTTCTTGTGGTAGTAGTCCACCAGCGGGCGGCCCTGGACGGAGCGCGCGATGTTGTCGGCCAGGCGCTTGGCCTGGCGCACCGCGTGCTGGGCGTTGGGCGGGCAGAACTTGCCCTCGCCCGAGGCGAGGTCCGGCACGGCGGCGCAGTCGCCGGCGGCGAAGACGTCGTCGAAGGGTCCGTCCTCGCCGTTGACTCGCAGGTCGGGCAGGACCTGGACCTTGCCCATGAGCGGCCCGCGCTCGGTGACGATCGGGAGATCGGAGGTCTCCTCGTCGAAGAGCACCGGGTTGGGCTTGACGCCCGCGTTCCACACGAGCAGGTCGGTCTCGAACTCGTCGCCGTCGCTGGTCTTGATCACGCCGTTCTCGGCGGAGTTCAGGAAGGTCTCGAGCTTGACCTCGATGCCGCGCTCGCGCAGCTGGTTCAGCACGTAGGCGCGCTGGTCCTCGGTGAGCTCCGGGAAGATGAAGGGGGCGCCGTCGACGAGCACGAAGCGGATGTCGGAGGCGTGGAGGTCGGGGTAGTAGCGCAGGGCGTCGCGCACCATGTCCTCGGCCTCGGACACGGCCTCGCCGCCGGCGAAGCCGCCGCCGATGAAGGTGAAGGTGAGCAGGCGCTTGCGGAGCTTGGGATCCTTCGTGGTCGCCGCCTCGGCGAGGTTGGCGAGGATGCGGTCGCGGACAGCCGTGGCCTCCTCGACCTGCTTGAAGCCGATCGCGTTCTCGGCGAGGCCGGGGATCGGGAGCAGACGCGGGACGGCGCCGAGGCCCACGACGAGGTAGTCGTAGGAGATCTCGAGCTGCTCGCCCTCCTCGGTGTCCACCACCACGGTGTGCTCGGCGCTGCGGATCGCCGCGACGGAGCCGGTGACGACCTTGGTGCCGGTGAGGATCTTGCGCAGCGGCGCGAGCACGTTGCGGGGATCGATGCTGCCGGCGCCGACCTCGGGGAGGAAGGGCGCGTAGGTCATGTACGGGCGCGGGTCGACGACGGTGATCGCGACCTCCGCTCCGAGCGTCTTGCGCAGCTCGGACGCGGTGGTCATGCCGACGGAACCGCCGCCGAGGATGAGGACATGGGGCTTGCCGCCGAAGGTGTTGGTCATGGACCCCAGCCTAGGACCGTATGGTCGCTGAGACAAAAGCACCTCGTCAGGTGGTCACCGCCCGACGCGCGGAAGGTCTCAGGGCGCGTGGTCCAGCAGATCCAGCGCCATCCCGTCGAGGATGTCGTGCTCGCTCGTGCGGGTCTCGGCGATGCCGGAGGCGGCGGCGACGCGCTCGACGATGCGCGACCAGATCAGCGCGCCCGCGCCGATGACGTCGATGCGCCCGGGATGGATCACCTGGTGGCGCGACCGTTCCTCGCGGGTCTCCCGCAGCAGCGCCTCGCACAGCGCACGGACCTCGTCGACGGGGAGGGCGGCGCCGTGGGTGACATCGGGACGATAGTCCCGGATCCCGGTGGCGACCGCGGTGACCGTGGTCACCGTCCCGGCGACGCCGACGAGCGAGGCGACCCGCTCCAGCGGGATCGCCTCGGCGGCCTCGTCCAGCAGGGCGTCGATGTCCGCCGTGGCGGCGGCGATCTCGTCGGCGGCGGGCGGGTCGGAGCGCAGGTGGCGCTCGGTGAGGCGGACCGATCCCATGTCCAGGCTGATGCGGTGGGTGGGGGCGGTGGTGCCGAGCACCAGCTCGGTGGAGCCGCCGCCGATGTCCACCACCAGCGCGGGCCCTGCGGGCAGGCCCTCGACGGTGCTGACCGCGCCGCGGTAGGAGAGCTCCGCCTCCTCCTGGCCGGAGATGACCTCGGGGTCGATGCCGAGGATCGCGCGGATGCCGGAGATGAAGTCCTCGCGGTTGGAGGCGTCGCGGGTCGCGGAGGTGGCCACGAAGCGGACGTCCTCGCGGCGCACGCCGTGGTGCTCCACCAGCGCCTGGTACCGGCGGGCGGCGTCCAGCGTGCGCTCGACGGCGACGGGGTCGAAGCGTCCGGTGCGGTCCACGCCGAGCCCGAGGCGGACCATCTCCAGGTGCCGCTCGAGGTCGACGAGGCGCCCGGTGGCCTCGTCGCGCCGGGCGATCAGCAGGCGGATCGAGTTGGTGCCGCAGTCGATCGCGGCGACGGGCGCGCTCATCGTCCCTCCTCGGCCTCGTCGGTGCCGTGCTCGTCGGGGTCGGTCCCGGGGTCCTCGTCCTGGCAGCGGCAGACGAGCTCGGGCACGGCGCCGTCGATCATCGCGAGCACCTCGTCGCCGACGGGGTTGACGCCCGGTCCCTCGGCGAGGGTCTGGCCCGCGAGGGCGTGGAGGCACTTGACGCGCGTGGGCATGCCGCCGGCGCTGACGTGGGCGACCTCCTCCGCCTCGCCGATCTCGGCGCGGCGCGCCAGATAGCGCTCGTGCGCCGCGCGGTACGGGGCGGCGAGCTGCTCGTCGCTCTCGAGGCGCTCGGTGAGCTCGGCCATCAGACCGGTCGCCTCGAGCCGGGAGAGCTCGAGGGTGAGCCAGGGAAGGGTGAGGTAGAGCGAGGTCGGGAACGGGGTGCCGTCCTCGAGGCGCGGTGCGGTGCGCACCACGGCGGGGCGCCCGCAGCCGCAGCGCCTGGCGATCGAGACGACGCCGCGCATGTCGCGGCCGAGCTGGAGACGCATGATCTCGAGGTCGCGCGGCGAGGCGGGCGTCTCGTGGGGAAGAGGGGCGAGTGAGGTCACTGGTCGTCGTCCTGATCGGTGGTGTCGGCGGGGTCCTCGGCCGGGACGTCCTCGTCGGTCGAGCCGGTCTCGTCGGGGATGTCCTCGGGGGTCAGGCGGCTCGAGCCCTCGACGCTCTCCCAGAGGGTCGAGTACCACGCGCCCTCCTTCGCGGCCTCCTCGGCCTGCTGCGCCTCGGTGAGGGGGACGTCCTGGCCGGAGGTGTCGGTGAGGCGGTACTGCGTCTCCCCCGGCATCGCGAACAGGAGGCGCTCGCGGGCGCGAGCGGCGACGTAGGTGGGGTCCTCCCACTGCGCGACCTGCTCGCGCAGGTCCTCGACCTCCGCCTCCTGCTGGGCGACCTGGCCCTGCAGGTCGGAGAGCTTCTGGCGCTGGGCCACGTAGGAGTTCACGGTCGGCACGAGGGCCGCCAGCGCCACCACGACGAGCGCGACCAGCACGAGGGTGCGGCGCGTGATCGTGATGCCGGGCCCGTCCGGGCCGTCGGCGCGGGAGGGGGCGGTGGCGGGGCGGGAGGCGGCGGCGGG
>NZ_KV788949.1:0-1109 GCF_001807385.1 Brachybacterium sp. HMSC06H03
CGCAGCCCCTCGCCCGTCGGCCCGAGCCGCAGCCAGTGCGCCGCCTCCGGGCGCAGCCCGCGCCGGTTCGAGGGCGGCTTCTCCTGCGCGATCAGCCGCAGCTCGCGCACGGCGGCCTCGGTGGCGGTGGCGCACTCGATCACGCGCAGCGACTCCGCGCGCGGCAGCATGTCCAGGATCGCGCGGCGCGTCTCGCTCGCGGTGAAGTAGGTGCGCACCCGGGAGCGCAGGTTCCGGGAGGTGCCGACGTACAGCACCGAGCCGTGCGCGTCGAGGAACTGGTAGACGCCGGGGACCGAGGGGACGTCGGCCGCGAGGTGCTTCTTGCGCAGCTGCACGGGCTTGGCCCGGCGGTGGGCCGTGCCGAGGTCCTCGAGCGTCGAGGCGCCGGTCGGGCCCAGCCGGGCGATGATCGCGTGGAGCACGTCGACCGTCGCGCGGGCGTCGGAGAGGGCACGGTGGTCCGGGGTGACCGCCGCCCCGACATGGGCGGCGAGGGTCGAGAGCTTGTGATCGCGCACCTCGTCGCGGCGGAAGACAGTCCGGGCGAGCGCGAGGGTGTCCAGCACGGTCGGCGCGGGCCACTCCAGCGCGCACTCGGCGGCGCGGGCGCGCAGGAAGCCGATGTCGAAGCGGGCGTTGTGGGCCACCAGCGCGGCCTCGGGCCCGACGAAGTCCAGGAACATCGGCAGCACGGTCCGGATCGAGGGGGCGCCGCGCACGGTCGCATCGGAGATGCCGGTGAGGGAGGCGATGTAGGCCGGGATCGGACGCTCCGGGTCCACGAAGGTGCGGAACTCGCCGAGCACCTCGCCGCCGCGCACCTTCACCGCGCCGATCTCGGTGATCGCGTCCGCGGAGGGGTCCGTCCCGGTGGTCTCGAGATCGACCACCACCAGCGTCGCCTCCGCGAGCGGGGTGCCCAGGTCCTCGAAGCTGAGCTGACGGCGTGCGGGCATGGGGGACAGGCTACGACGCGGCCCCGACAGCCGGACGTCGGGAGGCTGCGCGGGCACCGGTCCGCGACGAGCCCGGACGCACGACGGGCCTGCGATGCGCGACGGGCCCACGACGCGCGACGGGCCCCGGCACCTCCGAGGTGCCGGGGC